>QYQN01000076.1 GCA_007280895.1 Methylococcaceae bacterium | reverse complement strand
CTAGGCTCAGTAGGGCAAGACAGTTTATTTGGCGGTGCAGGTAATGACGTGCTTAATGGTGGCATAGGTAATGATGTGCTGCAAGGAGGCTACGGTACAGATTCATTAATAGGTGGTAAAGGCAAAGATCAGTTTGCTATCTATACTAATCTCAATGCTTCCCCAGAACGTATACTCGACTTCACCCCCCGCGATGACACCATTAACTTAGATTATCAATTATTTACCCAGCTAAAAATAGGCGCCTTGCCTGCAACTCAATTTGCAAAAAGTACCCACGCGTTAAGTAAAAAAGATTACCTCTTTTATGACGCCAAAACAGGCAACCTGTATTACGACGCAGATGGCAATGGTGCAGAATTGGCAGTAAAAATTGCCCTTCTAGGGAAAAATTTAGCACTCACCGCAGATGATTTTATAGTGATGTAAACAAGCGCATGCTATTTATGCGGCCTCACCTCAGGGTTTAAGTTGAATCACAATTCCCGCGCCATCTACCGATTTCCTTTTTTCAACTTCGGGTTCAGGAGACATCAACAAACCTCCTTTTACCCAAACTGGCCTGTCATTTTTTTTAGTTTTTGGTGCAAATAAAGAATCAACAATGCGGTAGGTGGGACTGTTAAGAATTGGGTTACGCTCAGTTTGAGATTGCGTTAAATCAGGTAAGGATAAATCCAAAGGAGGCTTAAGCTCTTGCTCATCCAGCTTAAAAGGCAGCGGTTTTTCAGCCGTGATTTTTTTAGCATACGCAGGCATTGCTGAGTATAAAT
Source organism: Methylococcaceae bacterium (assembly GCA_007280895.1). Taxonomy (GTDB): domain Bacteria; phylum Pseudomonadota; class Gammaproteobacteria; order Methylococcales; family Methylomonadaceae; genus Methylovulum. The sequence goes on along the minus strand of QYQN01000076.1, from coordinate 15,928 downwards.
AAAAGAAATTAAGCGATACCAAACCTAATAAAAGTAAGCGGACATTTTTCATCTTGATTTTTCAACGTCGTATGGTAGGTTTTATTGATAAATGGTGACATTATTAACTACTTTATGACCCATTTCAAAAATTGTATAAAGGTTATCTGTAATCTGAATGCTGTTTAAACTATATAAATAATAACAAATAGTTGCAGGGTTTTTTCGGCTCATAAGCAACCTAGTCCGTCCCTTTATTGTAAACAATATCATGCCTATCAGTGCGCTACAGTGTAAAAAAATTCAATTTGCGTTAACTGAAAGTGAAGAACGTTTTCGACAAATGGCTGAAATGACTGGCGAATGGCTGTGGGAGCAAGATGAAAAAGGTGTTTATATTTATTGTAGTGCCGCAGTCAGCCAAATTTTAGGGTATCAACCTGCTGAAATTATTGGCAAACATTATACCGCGTTATTAACCCCTAAAGACCAATCAACGCATCAGCAATTTGCCCATCAAGATTTTCCGTTTTACGGTCTAATCAATCATTATCAACATAAAGATGGTCATCATGTCTTAACCGAATCCACTGGCTTGCCCATTAAAAATGCCGGAGGAACATTAATTAAATGGCGTGGCGTTGATCGAGATATTACTGCAAAAAAAATAGCAGAACAACAAATCAGGCAAGCACAAATTAGCTTAGCCATTGCCCAAAATGAAATTACCATCGCACAAAAAATTCAAACCAGCTTATTACCTTCTGCTCCTATCGCCACGCCTGAGTTTGAAGTAACGGGCGTATGTTTGCCCGCAGAAAAAATTGGGGGCGATTATTTCGATTATTTTTTCTGTGATGATGGGCATTTAGCCATGGTGATCGCCGATGTATCAGGGCATTCAATTGGTCCAGCATTATTTATGGTGGAAGCCCGAAGTGCAATCAGAACGCAGGCACTGCAAAGTGTGTCAACTGGGCAATTACTTGCCTTATTGAATCAATTTTTATTCGATGATTTAAATAAAACGGATTATTTTATTAGCTTGTTTTATCTGCACTACAACGCAACAACCCAGCAGCTAAGCTTTGCTAATGCAGGTCATCCCACGCCATTGTTACTAAGTAGCACACGTTATGACGATTCTTTTTGCGCTGCAATAAATCAGCAAAATAACCTCTATTGTTACTGCTTAGATGCAGAAGGCATGGTGTTTGGTGTGCGTAAAACTGTCTTCTTTGAAGAGCACCAGCTACCGCTAAAGTCAGGGGATAAGCTCTTGATTTATACTGATGGCCTGCTTGAAGCAGAAAACTCAGACGGTGACTTTTTTGGCATACAACGACTGAGCCAGCTGTTACTAGACAATGCTCACCAAGCCCCGACCGAACTCATCACTACCTTATTGAGCGCGTTAAGCATGTTTTGTCAACGCACCACGTTTAATGACGACATTACCTTAATGGTTTTTACCGTTAAGTAACTGTCGTTACGCAGTAACGTGTTTTGCTTCCCGTTTGCCGCGCCGCCTTTTCTTTGGATACTTTCTTTTGGCGGCGCAACAGAAAGTATCTCGCCGTCGGGTGCGAGAACCCGCTTAACAAGCCGTCGCGATAGTGACACTTTACACGTTGTTTTCAAGCCGCAGTGAAGGTCTGCGTAACATCAGTTAAGTAAAATTAAGAGACTCAAGGAACGTTTTGATGTTTGCAAATGGGCTACCACCTCCTCCGCATAAAAAATAAAGGCTCTATTAAACACAAATCTTATACACGCTCAAAACGTTCAAGTCGGCTCTGGGACTTGTAGTCATATCAATTCTTCTTATGACCCGCTTATATTTTTAATTATGTCACCCACTGTAAATCATATAGAGCCAAAATTATTTACGGTGTCGCTAAAGCGTGTTGAATAATCATGGTGTGGGCGGTGTCCAGTGCCACACGCATACTACCAATATTAATATTACCTGTGCCTGCCAAGCTTAAGGCGGTGCCATGATCAACCGAAGTACGAATAATAGGCAGCCCTAAAGTGATATTAACGGCTTGACCAAAGCCTTGATACTTTAGCACGGGCAAACCTTGATCATGATACATCGCCAACACTGCGTCAGCCGTGCTAAGCACAGTTGGTGTGAACAAGGTATCCGCAGGTAACGGGCCTTGAATATTCATACCTTGCTGACGAAACGCTTTCAATACGGGGCTGATAATATCAATTTCTTCTCGACCAAGATGACCGTTTTCACCCGCATGTGGATTAAGTCCACACACCACTATTTTGGGGCGTTTAATGTTAAAGCATTTCATTAAATCATGATGCAAGACTCTAATAATCGAACGCAAACGTTCTGGCGTAATGGCTGCACTGACTTTTGCTAAGGGCAAATGATTGGTCACTAAGGCGACTCGCAACCCTGCGGTGGCAAGCATCATAACGGGATAACCGCCAGTAATTTCAGCGATAAATTCGGTATGTCCAGTAAAGCTAAACCCTGCTTCATTAATAATGCCTTTATGAACAGGCCCTGTGACCATCGCGTGGAAAACATTATCCAAACATTTTTGGGTGGCTTCAGTAATGGTGTTAAGTACATAACTGCTGTTTGCTACAGCTAATTCACCCGCCACGACCGGTTGCTTTACTGCCATGGGTAAGACACAAAGTTGTCCAGCTTGATGGGCTTCAATGGGTGCGTGTTCATCAAACAGAGTCAAGCTAATGGGTAACTGGAGTTGCTTAGCACGTTGACGCAATAAGTCTGGATCGGCAATCACTACAAATTGATAAGGCAGCTCATGTTGGGCTATTTGCAAACATAAATCAGGCCCAATGCCAGCAGGTTCACCAGCAGTAAAGGCAATGCGTGGAAGCGTAAGTAAACTCATAAAGAAGGGCGTGCACGAACGGCATGATAAATAGAGTTAATGGCGGCTAAATCAAGTTGTCCAACGCGCTCATGCTGCACACATAAAGCACCACGAAAACCTAAGTAGTCAGCTTGATGCACACGTAATTCGGCAATATCACTAAGCCGTAATGACCCTGCAAGGCCACACAGTAAATCTTGTTGACGGGCAGTCTGCACAAATTCAGCTATGGCATGTGCAGATAATAAGTGCGTTAAACCACCTTGCTGTTTATTCATGGTATCTAACATGACACCAGAAAAATTTGCTTGTTTAAGCACGCTTAGCCATTCTAATTGAAAGGGTAAGTCAGCAAAAATCACCGCAATTAACTTACTGTCAGCTAAGTCTACAGACTGTAATGCCGCAACGGTGGCAAGTAAATCTCCAGTGGGAAATAGCCCAATTTTTATGTAATTCACCTTAAGCTGTACTAAAGACAACACCGCATTGCTAATTAGCTCAGGCTCTAAAGGCAGATCGCCAATGGTGGCACTGATTGGACAATGCGCTTGGCAATGCGCGATTATTTGGGCAATCTCTGCATAGGGCAAAGCCCCCAACGCACCTTGAGCAGGTTGTTTTAAATCAATAATATCCACCTTTGCGGCAAGAACAATTTTTGCTTCTGCCAAACTATTTACACTTGCAAGCATTCCCGTCATGGTTGAGTGACTCCTTTAGTAAAATTATCAATTGCGGTCATTAACCAAGCCCACGCTTCACGCTCACGCGCACCGGCCGTTTTATCAAAACCAATACGTAAATAGGCGAGTTCGTTAGCAATTTTTTCAGGCGATAACAACGTTAAGCGACTAACTAAAATCGCCGCCTCCAGCACTGCAAATTGCGCCCGATTAAAGCCTTGAAACGGTGCGTGGGTGACTTGATGCAGCACCGCGCACAGCACTTTTGGACGCACTGGATGGTCTTCAATACGCAGCACCTCGACTTCAGTATGAGCCAAAGCACATGCTAATACAGGGGCGCTAACTTTTTCAGCCTCACGCAGTGGCCAATCGCGTCGTCCCGTAAGGCAGCCTGCAAACACCCGCACATCATCACAATAATTAATCACCGCAACATGGCTGTCGCGCAGATTATCTAAAGTGCTTGAGGGTTTAAACGGCAAAATAATCAGTGCATTATCTTCATAGTGAATGCCCATGGGGGCAAGATGTGGCTGTCCATCCATGTCATGCGTGGTAACAATAGTTTCTTGTATCATGAAAGTGTAGGTTTTTGTAAAGTGGTTCCTGCGGGTTTAAAGGTATGTAAATCGATGTCTGTTACCTGAACCTGCGTTGCGCAGCCCCAATGTAAGGCTTGATCTTGAGTGAAGCGTTTACCTAATTGCCAAGCAATTTCAGCACGGGCTAATTCAACCCCCAAATAAAAAGCATGCCCCCCATCCTGTTCAACATGCAAGTTAGGAAAGAGTGCAAAAGGCTCAGTCGCGGTGTACAAACCATCACGATTAAAAACATGTAAGCCTTCAGCGCTGGTCTGAATTCGAAAGCTTGGATCGGTAATTTGCTTAGCTAAATCACTGATTTCAGAGAAGGAATAGGGAAAAGGTGCGGTGTCATGCAAGGCCATTAAGCCTGCATTAATATGTTTAGGCAAGGTATTATGTTGTTTGGCTGCCCACATCACACGGCGCGTAAGGTCTGCTTCAGCGATTGCACGATGCGCATGGGCACTCACTTCCGTGGCTAAAATATGTTCAATATCCAGCTCCGAACAGATGCCCAATAACAACGCATTCATGCCCACGGTATCGGCATGCGTTAACTCTGTTATGTTACCTACCCCCATCATCATCTTTACATTTGGGTACTGACGACGCACCTCGTGATAACGCACGATGGATTGAGTAAAACCAAAATGAATGGGGTCTAAAATAGGATCAACTATAAACGCTCGCTGTTTGGCGGTTAAGTAATCAATAGCGCGATACAAAGAAGCTAAGTCTTGATGCTGCTCGGGGATTAAAATGGGCGTTGCGGCGACTTCATCGGCAATCCATAAGCTGCTTTCATGCAAACTCAGTAAGAAATCGGCACCTGCTGTACCACCGCGCAGTAAATCCTCACTGTCTAAGGAATCGATACTCACCATAAAACCTTCGTCTTTTAAGGCGCGAATAACTGCTTCGAGATGTGGAAAAGGCGTGCTAGGCAAACAACCAATATCAATAACATCTGCCCCTTGCTGTCGATAATACTGAGCTTTAGCAAGCACTGCGGCAATGCTAATTGCTGGTGCATCAGTAATTTCTGCAAAAATCTTGAGTTGATAATTATCTAAAGCATACTGCTGCGCTTTTTTGCCAAAAAATTGTGGTAAATCTTTTAATTCTTCTGGGCCACGTTGTACGGGAAGGTGAAAATGCCGTGCTAACGCCTCGATGTCACCACGACAACGACCAGGAATAATAATGCGATCCGCATTAAAGGTGTCTGATAAACGACGAGCAATCATTTCGGTAGTGATTAATGCCGCCACTTTTACCCCCAATTGATGCACGGTGTAGGTAAAATCTGGCTGCATTTTTTCAAGAATTGCATGCAGTTGCTTAGCAGCAAGTTTGCCCGTTAAAAATAGCAGATGTTCGCTCATGATAGAGTAGCCAAGCGTTGCTGGACGGTTTTAATTAACTCATCAATACTGTCCACAACATGGGTATATTCAAATTGGCGCAAACTGGCTGTGCTGGCTAAATCGATAGCACGAGGATACACCATGACTTTACCTCCAGGTGCGGTAGTTTCCATTTCTGGCGCAATATCACAAGGATAAACAATGCTTGGCACTTTGCATTTCCCTGCTTGTGAATAAAGATTAGTCACTAAGGTATCCGCAATACCCAGCACACATTTAGCCACCGTGTTTGAGGTAGTGGGCGCCATCACTAAGGTATGGTAATAGCCTTTATAAAATAAACCTACAGGCGGCGCAGACGCAGTTTTATCCCGATACACAGAAAAGCGTGCGCGTAATGTTGCCAAGGAAACGCCATACATTTGCACCACCTCTTCGCCCGCTTGACTAATGTAAATATCAACCGCATCTAAAGTAAGTAAAAAATCCAAGCATTCTTGAAGATAATGCCCTGAGCCAGTTATTGCCCACGCTAATCGAGGTTTATTCATTGTGATATTCTGTATATTGTGAAGCTGCATTATACTCGAAACCGTCATCTTTAATTACTGCCTGACATTCGTTTTATAACGAAGCTTCATTACCTACCTTGGCGAGCAACTAAAACGGGACAGCCTGAGGTCTAGCCGTTCATGGTAGTCCTGAGCGTATCGAAGAATGAATCATAAGCGGCAAGCTTAGGGTGAACGATTATACCAAGCAACTTAGCTCGTTTTCAGTTGAGAGCCGACAAAATCGAGGAGCGCAAGGTGAAGCAGCAACCGGGCCGCCTTTTGTTTGGATACTTTCTTTTGGTGGCGCAAAAGAAAGTATCTCGCCGTCGGGTGCGAGAACCCGCTTAACAAACCGTCACGATAGCGACACTTTACACGTTGTGGCTCTATGTGATTTACAGTGGGTGACATAAATAAAATATAAACTGGTCATAAGAAGAATTGATATGACTACAAGTCCCAGAGCCGACTTGAGCGTTTTGAGCGTGGATAAGAGCTGTGTTTATCGGTATTTTATTATTTACCCACTACGCTTCATATAGAGCCCACTTTTATTTTCAAGCCGCAGTAAATATCTGCGTAACATCAGTTAGTAAACTTACCTTTTCATACAGGACATTATTTATGTTAAATCTTATGGGCCGCCCCGTTATTATGGGCATTTTAAATGTAACCCCCGATAGTTTTTCAGATGGCGGACAGTTTATTAGCCCAGACTTTGCCTTAAATCAAGCGTTACGCATGCAAGCAGAAGGAGCCAATATTATCGATGTGGGCGGTGAATCAACACGACCTGGCTCAGAACCTGTGCCGATAGCCATTCAGTGCCAGCGCGTCATACCGGTAATCAAAGCACTTCGACACGCGCTGACCCTGCCTATTAGTATTGATACCACCTCAAGCGAGGTCGCAAAAGCTGCCTTAGCCGCAGGTGCAGACATCATCAACGATGTTTCTGGTGGAAAAAATGATCCTGCACTGTTGCGTTTAGCTGCCGAAACGCGTGCCCCCATTATCTTAATGCACAGCCGTGAAACACCCAAAACAATGCAACAGCATCCCTATTATGAAAAGGTTATCGAAGAGGTGATTGCCGAATTACAGCACTGTATCAAGAACGCCTTAGCCGCTGGCATAGAGGCCTCGCATTTAATCCTTGATCCAGGCATTGGTTTTGCTAAACGTAAACAAGATAATTTAGCCTTACTGGCGCATTTATCTGACTTGGTAAAATTAGGTCATTTGGTCTTATTAGGCACCAGTCGTAAACGTTTTATGGGCAGTATTTGCGACGTAACCGAAGCCTCTGAATTAGTTACGGCCACCGCCGTCACCACCGCCTTAGGTGTAATGGCAGGCGTACACTGGTTTCGTGTGCACGATGTTAAAGAAAATCGTCAAGCAGCAGATGTCGCCTGGGCCATTAAAAATGCAGAAACAAACACTTAACCCTCAAATTAACCAGCTATTGGAACAATCTAAGGACGCAACCATTCTGCCACGGTTTTCGCGTAGTACGTTAAAATGGCATCGGAGCCAGCGCGTTTGAAAGCAAGCAAAGACTCTAACACCACCGCTTTTTCATCCAACCAACCCTGTTGAGCTGCGGCTTTTAACATGGCATATTCACCACTCACTTGATACGCAAAGGTAGGCACAGCAAACTTATCTTTCACCTGCCGAATAATATCCAAATACGGCATTCCTGGTTTAATCATAATGATATCAGCACCTTCCTGTAAATCTAAGGCAACTTCGCGCAAGGCTTCATTGGCATTTGCAGGATCCATCTGATAACTACACTTAGTCGCTTTACCTAAATTACCAGCTGAACCCACCGCCTCACGAAATGGCCCATAAAAACTCGACGCGTATTTTGCAGAATACGCCAAAATCAGGGTATTGGTAAAACGCTGCTGTTCAAGTGCTTGACGAATTGCCCCAATACGACCATCCATCATATCCGACGGGGCGACTATATCAGCACCCGCCGCCGCATGAGATAAAGCCTGCTTAACTAACACTGCAACCGTTTCATCATTTAACACATTGCCTTGTGCATCGATTAAGCCATCTTGCCCATGCGTAGTAAAGGGATCTAACGCCACATCAGTAATAATGCCCAGCTCGGGAATGGCTGCTTTCACACTACGCACCGCCTGCTGTAACAAACCATCTGGATTAAATGCTTGGTCGGCAAGCAGTGATTTTTTATCAGCATTCAACACCGGAAAAAGAGCCAGCGCAGGGATGCCTAAATGCGCTATTTCCTCAGCATAACGCAGTAAATTATCCAGCGATAAACGCTCTACCCCAGGCATTGAACTCACCGCTTGACGTTGTTGCACACCTTCAACTAAAAATACAGGTTGAATCAAATCATCGACGGTAAGTTGATGCTCAGACATTAAACGCCGCGAAAAATCATGAAAACGCATTCTGCGCATACGAGTGGGGATAGATAGGTTTTTAATGGTATTATTAGTCATTGTATTAGCTACAGATTAGATGAATGGGGCGTTCGCACATTACTATGCAACACCGTGGTTAACACAGCACACTTACACTATTAGATTTAATTTTAGAGGATTTCATGAACATAAAACACGTTTCATTATGGGTATTAAGCGCATTATTTTTAACCATATTACCCATAACAGGCTCATTCGCAGAGGATTTATTGCCACCACAACAAGCGATTTATAAAGCCTCCGCTGAATTACAAATACGTTTACAAGAAAAAGGTTTTACCAAAGATTTTGCCAAAATAACTGATTATGTTAGCGAAGTCATCGACCCTCATACTGATTTTGAGCGCATTTCAGCATTAGTATTAGGTAAATTATGGAAAACAGCCACCCCCGATGAACGTGAACATTTCAAACAGGAATTTAAAACCTTATTAATTAGAACCTATTCACGCGCATTTATAGAATTTAAAGAATGGACAGTACGCTTTTTACCCTTAGACATGGCCGACGATGCTGACAAAGTTGTTGTTAAAACACAAGTATTACAACCAGGTATCCAACCCATTGCAGTTGATTACCGTATGGCCTTGCATAATAATCAATGGAAAGCTTATGACATCATGATAGAAGGCGTAAGCTTAGTCACAAATTATCGCTCCACCTTTACCAACGAAGTGCAAGCAAAAGGCTCATTAACAGCAGTGATTGACAGCTTAGCTAAACGCAACCTTGATGCTTTTGCCGTTAAGAAAAAATAACCGCTGCTCAGGATTTAACAATGGTCGACATGGCAAAAGACTATCATGCACTCTATGAGGTGTTAAACACCGTTCAAGCAAACGCACCAACACGCCTCTGGCTTGAGCACTTACCCTTATTAATTCAGCGTGCATTTCAACCAGCACAACATGGAGACGCTGAACATTGGCAGCACATTGTTAGCCACTTACCAAACCTCGTTCCCACACAACGCAGCATCACCACCGCCACCATAACCATAGGCTTAGCAGACGCGTTAACGCCCACCGCACAACACGCACTGACCGACAGCTTAAAAGCCTTACATCCTTGGCGCAAAGGCCCTTACACCTTGTATGGCATTCATATCGATACAGAATGGCGCTCGGATTGGAAGTGGGCACGGTTACAAACGCATATCGCGCCCCTTAACTACCGCAAAGTGTTAGATGTTGGCTGTGGTAATGGCTATCATTGCTGGCGGATGCTGGGTGCCGAAGCCGCCTTAGTGGTAGGCATTGATCCTACCTTACTCAATGTGATGCAATTTCATGCCATCAAAAAACTGTATCACACCCCCAATGCCCCTATTTATGTCGTGCCCTGCACCTTAGAAGACCTGCCGCCCGCATTAAAATTATTTGATACCGTATTTTCAATGGGCGTACTTTATCATCGCCGCTCGCCTATTGATCATCTCTTAGCATTAAAAGACTGCCTGGTGGCTGGCGGCGAATTAATCTTAGAAACCTTAGTGATTGAAGGACGTGACGGTGAAGTATTATTACCCGAACAACGTTATGCCAGTATGCGAAATGTGTGGTTTTTACCCAGTTGCGACACCCTAAAAAGCTGGCTAAAACGCTGTGGATTTATCAACATACGATTGCTTGATGTCTCTCTGACCAGCACCGCTGAGCAACGTAGCACAGCATGGATGCACTTTCATTCCTTGCAAGACTTCCTTGATCCAAGCAATCCCTTCTTAACAAAAGAGGGTCTGCCAGCCCCCAGACGCGCCATGTTTATCGCAAATTGTCCTTAATGCGAGACCGCTACTACACTACAGTCAGTTGGTCGTTGAACGAAGCCGAGGCGTACCGCCCGCAACACAAGGCGTGGCACACTGGATAATGGCTTGGGAAGCATGCAGTTCCCCACTTTAAAAAAGAACCCAAAGGACAAAAGGGGGCTGAATGATTACATTTCTTGTTTACTTGACCTGAGATTTTTATGAATCGCTACCACCCCAAAAAAAACCCAACACCCGCCACCCCATCCTTACGCCGCCCATTAAAATGGCTACTCCCCAGCCTTTTGTTAGTGATTGGCGTGGCAGGTATCAGCTATTTTATTAAACAATGGCGTGAAGACACCGCACTCAACACCTATCCACTCCATCAACCCTTAAGCTTGCCCAAAGAACCCCCACGCGGATTCACCTCCCCCCAAACAGAAACCCCCACCGCGCAACCCAGCGACGAGCAATTACCTACCTTAGCCCTTGCAGAAACACCCTTTGTTTTACCCGCCTTAGCTAACAGTGACGCACCCGTCAAAGAAGCCCTTGTGCAATTATCCACAGACCTCGCACAATGGTTAAGCACGCCTCAATTAATAAAAGCGTATCTAATCGTTATTAATGATTTCTCACAAGGCGATAGAATTCAAAAACACATGAACTTTCTTCGCTTAAACACCAGCTTCAGCGCCGAACCAGACGGCACAGCATGGCAAATGAACACACGTAATTATCAACGCTACGACAGTTTTGTACAGGCAATTGACGCAGTGAATACCCAAGAACTCATCAAACTCTATCAACATTATCGTCCGCTATTAACGCAAGTATTTAATGAATTTAGTTACCCAGCACACTATCAACTAGAAGATATTATCAACAAAGCTGCCGCAGAATTATTAGCTGCACCCGTCATAAGCACACCAATTTTACTAACGCACAGCTCAGTCATGTACAAATATCAGGAAGAAAAATTAGAAGCACTCAACCCCGTGCACAAACAAATGCTAAGAATCGGCCCCAAAAACGCCCAAGTGCTGCAACATAAAATTCGTGAAATTGTGCAAGAATTAGCCAATACATCACCTTAATCAAGCACTACTCGTCAGCACAAAGTTCAATGCAAAAAGACGTATTGGGCAACCTGTAAGAGCGACTCAATAGGCTGTGAGGCGTTTAGGTTAAACCGTTCGTGGTGAATATACGTTAACGTCACAAATAACCTCTGCTTTTAACATTACTGTCACAGTTACGCTATACCATCTGCTCCCCTAAGATCTGATTCGTTTAAGCTAAAAATGTGTAACAAGGGCATACTACGTTGCCTCTACAGAGCTGATTTATTTTTGTGATAAGGCTCTAGCAATTGTGGTGTACCCAAGCTAAATGATTATTTTTTAAAAGATTGTAATGATTCACCTCCGCCTTTATTGAGGGCATCCCAAAAAAAAAGGGGGGGGAATAAATGATTACATCTATCAATAATATCCTTATCATCACTTAAGTCATGTTAATGAGTGATCAGGATATTTTAATGAATCCAGATCTTAAATTTAAACAATCGATGAGCATTCTCTCAAGATTCCGCCCTACCAAGAAGCCCATAAAAACTAAGTTTCAGCCAGTCGACGCTGCATCGACAGGCAAAACTGCAATGCTAAAAATAATTAGTCTGGTCAGTATTGCGATTGTTATGTTTTTAATTTTTTTTGTATACGGCTTAACTTCCTCGATTAAAATCGATAAGCAATTATCGTCTATTAAAGACGTGTATTTTCCAGTATTGGAACAGATTGATGTCACCATCGTTAATATTGATCGCATTGAAGGCTTTTTAATTCAAGCGGTCATGACTGGCGAAGTCGAGGAATTAAATAAAGCTCGCGAGGTGTATAGCCGTACGCTTAACTTGCTGACTCAAATACGCACACACTACCCTGAGCAGGATGAAGCACTTGGTAATCTACACTATCAATTCGAAAGTTATTTTACCTTTGCAGAGAAGACCACCCAAACACTCTTAGCCCATGCCGGCAATGATGCGCTAAACCAGTCAGTACAAATGAATCAATTGTTGCAGACACTGCGCCAACAAATTGGCTCCTTTAGGGAGTTGAGCTATCAAAATTTCTTATCCACACTCGATGAAACGCACCAAACCACCACGTTCAATTTTTATACAAGCATTGGAGTTGGAGCGATAAATTTATTGTTTATCGCCATCTTGGTATTTTTTATTCGCTTATTAAATAGTAACAACCACACCATTTCAAATGTGCTAGAAAAGACTGCCACCTTGCTTAATCATTCAGAACAGGGCTTTTTTACTTTTGGTTCTGACCTGCACATTATGGATCCCTACAGTCAAGCGTGTGTCGCCTTATTCAATCAGATTCCCACAGGGAATCGCGCCGATAAATTATTATTTCCGTATGCCCAAAATAGCACTAAGCGCAAATTAATGCGCACGTGCATAGAGGATGCATTACAGGCAAAAACGCCTTATTTAGCGAATATGTATCTAGCGCTAATTCCAACAGAGCTCAGAATTGATGGCAAAATTCTAATCGCCCAATATATCCCTATTCATCATGGCATTATGGTGGTGCTGAGTAATATAACAGAACAAGTAGAAGCCGATAAAAAAGCACAAGACGAAAAAAATAATATCGCGATGATTTCAGCAGCCGTCACAGATAGCACTGATTTTATAAGCACCATTAACGATTTTAAATCTTTCTGTATCGCCGGTTCAAAACCTTGGTTACACCTAGAGATTAGCCATCTCTACCGAGCAATCCATACTTTTAAAGGCAGTTTAAATCAATTTCGCCTTACACACGTTCCCGCAGCGCTGCATGAGATTGAAAACCTTATCCATGAACTACCATTTTTAACTACCTTGCTGGGTGATGTTTCTTCCTACGAGGTGGAGGTAACCGTGTTTGGAGGTGATTGGCTAGGTTTGCTAGATAAGGATCTTCACGTTGTGACCGAGGCCTTAGGCGAAAATTTTTTCACGCGGGGCGGTATTATTCCCCTACACATAGAAGAAGTGGTGGCTTTTGAGCGACTGGCTAATCAATTGTTAAGAACCCCTCACGTTGCATCAGAGCATAAGCCCGTGCTAAAAAAATTAACTGAATTACGCGCTATTTCTTTACACGAAGAACTCGCTTCCTTTAATAAGCTGGCACAACAAGTGGCTAATAAACTAGAAAAAGAGATACTGCCTCTTGAAATAACGGGTGAAGACCTGCGCTTGGATCCTAACATTTACCGTCAATTTTTTCTCTCATTAGGGCATGTTATACGTAATGCCATAGATCATGGTATCGAAGATCCGGAAAGTCGCTTTGCCAAAGGCAAGCACGAGGCGGGCACGATTTCTTGTACAAGCAACGTTTTATCAAATAAATTCATCCTGTCCATTCAGGATGATGGTGCTGGCATTAACGAAACAGCACTACGCTTGCGTGCGTTTAAATCGCTTGACACTGAACAGCCTCACTATTCGTTAGCAGATTTAGTTTTCACTGATGGGCTTTCTAGCCGCACAGGTGTTTCCGAACTTTCAGGGCGCGGCGTTGGTATGGCTGCTGTGCGTGCAGAAGTGCTGAGTTTAGGGGGGACTGTTAGCGTAACAACCGTTCCTGAACAAGGAACCCAGTTTATTTTCAATATTCCAATTTTAACAAATAGTACATTATGAATAACCAAAATAAAGAAGTCGTTATCCGAATCAGTGATGCGGTCATATCTGCCACTACCGCTCATTTTCGCGATGCGTTGAAGATAAATTTTTTATCAACGCAACAAGCCTGCGGCAAGGCTTCGGATATTATCAAGCTTAGAGACCTGACCACTATTATTGGTTTTTCAGGGCCGCTTAATGCATTGGTGGCATTTAGTTTTGACATAAGCTTAGTTAACACGCTTCTGGAGATTGAAACCGCAGGCTTAGACATTTCGGACGATGAGCTCGTGTTTTTTCGGCAAGATGTCATTGCTGAAACCATTAATATAGTATTGGGGCATAGCACCAAATCATTAGCAAAATCGGGTGAAGCTATTTGTTTGTCGCCGCCCATGATGGTTGAAGCTAATGGCATTTTACGTCGCCCTAAAGACGCCGTTTTTATTCGAGTCAGTATTACAACGGATACTGGTATTTTTGATGTTTTTTTTATTTCGCCTGCTTACATTGAAGGCTAACGTTAACTGTAGTAAATAATTAGAAAGGAATTAATTTGTGTTTTCTTTAAATATAATGATTGTTGATGATTCGCAATTAGCAATTAAAAAAATGGAAGCTACATTGCTGAAATTGGGGCATAACGTAAAGGCGACAGCAACTACGGGTAGTGATGCCATACATAAATACCGCTTGGAAATGCCTGATGTAGTCACCATGGATATTACTATGCCCGAAATGGATGGCATAGAAGCTACTCGCAGAATCATTGTGGAATTTCCAGACGCTAAAATTATTATGGTAACGTCACATGGTCAAGAAGATATGGTACGTCAGGCAATAAAGGCTGGTGCTAGAGGTTACATCTTAAAACCAGTAGACGCTGAAAAGCTCGCACAACAAATTGAGACAATTATTAATCTCTAGCCCAATCAATAACAATACAAACACATCAACGATGTATTGGCTTAAGGCCTTAAGCCTTAAGCTGTTATTTTGTTAGTAGATTTAAATAAGCAATATGTTATCTATATAGCTTCATGTAAATATAGGGATTTAACTTGACTAAACAACTCATGCTCGTCTTGGCAGCTGTCTTAACACTGCCAAAGGCTTACGCCTTAGACCTAGGTCACGATGTCACTATAAAAGGCTTTGGTACTGCAGGCTTGGTGTATAGCGATAATAATCAAGCTGACTTTGTCGCTAATACCTATCTTAATCCAAGAGGCGCAGGTCGGACTGAAAATATCAGTGGTGTGGTTGATAGTAAGCTGGGCATGCAAATGGATTGGCAGGCGACCTCGCGCTTAAGTTTTACCGGCCAAGCGGTCAGTAAACAAGACCCTAGTAATTCTTGGGTACCTGAGCTGCAGTGGGCGTTTGCCAAGTTTAAGCTACTGCCGAATTTAGCTATACGAGCTGGGCGCATACGGCCTGCTATCTATATGTTGTCAGACACCTTAGATGTTAATTATGTCAATCCTTGGGTAAGGCCACCGACAGAGTTTTATTCCCAAGCGCCTGTTACATACATGGAGGGTGTTGATTTCTTATACCGATTGCAAACCGGGCCGGTTAATTGGTTGCTACAGCCTTTTTATGGCAATAGCGATATAGAAAGTACTTATAATAAAACATTTGCCAGCAGAAATTTGGCTGGTGCCAATATAGTCGCCACGATTAATGATTTTACGCTGCGAGCCGGTTATACCAATGCGAGCATAACCGCTTATGTTCCCGAATTTGAAAGCGGAGTACGTCCCAGCTTGCTCTCGTTATGCGCAGCTGATCCAGTCGCCTGTACCCAGTTAGCCATAAGTATCTACACAACATTTCCCAAGAATTGCTGTGCAGTCGCTTTTAAAGCCTCCAACTCCACTTGAGAGTAGGCCTCCATAATTTTGGACATGGCCAGGAAAACCCATAAGCCCGCCAATAATGCGGGATTGCTG
>QYQN01000117.1 GCA_007280895.1 Methylococcaceae bacterium | reverse complement strand
TAAAGTTTCAGGTAATTCCGCGCCCGTATCGGCAAAGAAATATTCCATATCGGGAATTTTATCGCGCATATATATCGCTAAAGCCGCGCTGTCTTTGCCGCCTGAAATACCTAATAAATGTCGAACTGGTTTTTGATTATTCATAGCATTAATAATTTTTGTGTAGTGAAGTCATGGATTATAAATCTCCTTCATAAATGTTTGCGATTGGAAAACAAAGCTCATAATCATTCCAATCTATATCACCATCGCGTAAGGTGAAGTTTTTAAATACAGCTAAGTCCAGATATTTTTTTAGCATTGGATTTTTGGCTTGCTTTAAAAAATTTTCAAAGTCGATTACTTTTTTAGTTTGGTCATCAAATTCAAATTCAATTTGATAATCTTGTAAATAACGAGCGGCAGTCATTTTAATATAGCGAGTTGCAACGGTATTCATTACTTAACCTTCTTATTAATTTTTTCAGGATAAACGGGTTTGTTTAGTACAAAAAAATCTATCCATTTCTGAACAATTTCCTCTGCATAATGCGTAACAAACTTTTTAAAGTCCTTTAAATCGGTATTTTCCAGTGGCGGTTTTCCTGTAACGGTTTTAATATCAATGATATATTCAGTTCCATTTTTAACCGTAATTTCCGCTTTGCTTTCTCTTCCTGCTTTACGCCCATGAACATGAACAGGCTCATGTTCGTTAGCATAAAATAGAATAATAATACCTAAGTATTCATATAGTTTCGGCATAATAATTCAATCTCAGTAATAAATGAGTAGCCATAACGACTTCAGCCAGGCGATTATTTAGTAGATAAATTAAAACATTAGTATCGAAGTAAGTATTCACCTCCCCCTTTGAAAAAGGGGGGTCGATGGGGATTAATCTCATTAAATCTCCCCTAACCCCTCTTTTTCTAAGAGGGGGACTGAATACTTACGTATCGAATAGGTAATTAATGGTCATCAATCACAATTCTATTTATCACGTTGTTGCTGTTGCCATAATACAGGATCGTCAATACTTTTAAATGCACTGACTCGGCCCCGCCATTTGCATAAGTTGCCCTGAGTGATCTATAGGCGCAGCATTATCTTCACTCAAGGGTAACTATTCAGACCCCTCCTTAGTTACGTCATCTCGCAATAAATATCCCCCCTTTTATAAAGGGGGGAAATCAGATGAATGTTTGTTGCTGCGTGGGTAGTTATTTATTGCGCGTTACCTTACGTCATCTCGACAGGGAGAGCGTAGCGAGGGTTGGCCGAGATCCAGAAGCCACGGATGGCAGGCTACAGACACCCTCCCTGTGTTCTGGATTCCGGCCAACCCTCGCTACGCTCTCCCTGCCGGAATGACGGCTTAATCGCAGTAATTTTTAGGGGGGGGGCTGAATAATTACCCTCAAGGCTTCATCGATTACTAAATCGATATGATGCTTTCCTTCACGAATATGAGAAGGTAAAGCAATCGTCATTAATCCATTTTGATTCACTTCTGCGATGGTTTCTATGTGTTGCATTAGCTAACTCAAATTTATTTTATATGCGAGGTTTACAGTCTCTATTTTGATGATTTATATGCTTTTTATTTTCATGCTTACCCGTAGAAATAACGGTAACGTACTTATTTATCCCCTCTTTTTCAAAGAGGGGATGTGAATATTTTCATTCATGTTAGCTTACTTCTCTAAGTAGTTCAGCAATAATGGCTAACTGCAATTGTTTGTCAGCATTTTTAAAATCGTGCTGAATACCCTTAACAGCAGCTCGCGCCTGATCTTTGAGTCGTGCATTCAAATAGGCGATTTGATCGGTTGCACCTTGTTTATTGACTACGCGGAATACGGTGACTTCGGTGTCGGTGTCCACTTTCAATTGATGTGCGTGTACCAATGCCAATTGTTCCAGTCGTTCACTAAATTCAATGAGACGATATTCTGCATCCGTTCTATTGCTTTGCCGCCATTTATCAGGTGTGGCTTTACCAAGTAAGGCCGCTATTGATTCCAACCAAGACTTATCCGTTTCTCTGTTATTTTGTAATCTTATAATAAAAGGTTTAAGCCACTGCGAATCAGCGGTATAGTTTTCTAGCCCTTGGTATTTATTAGTCAGTACCGATCTCAGCTCAGTCAGATTTAAATTATTTGGCTCTTTCAATGCACTGGCTAGCTGGTCTTTAAATTCTATCAGCAGGCAGTTGTAGGCTTTATTCAAAATATTTAAATGTTTTACCAGTTCATTTAAAAAGTCATTGGTACTCTTGAGGGTATTAGGGTTGTTATTATTAATGTCCGTTCCAATATACGACGGATAACCACACGCTTTTGGCAGGGTTTCAAACAATAGTGTCATTGGGCTTTGTGTATCCTTGAACGCATCACGAACGGCAATGGTTTTAGGGTCTAGGTTTTTCGTCAACAGGGTGTATTGCGGCAATTGGGCAATAAACCTTGCCAACTGTTTGACAATATCGAGTAAAGTACCCTCTTCGGGTGTTTTGCCTATTAATTTTTCCAGATAGCTATTAAACAAGTCGCCTCTTAATCCGCTGAGATCGAATGATTCAACACTGAACAATTCAGGGCGTTTTGCTAGAATTTCAAATAGTTCTTGGGTTGCTACTGGACAAAATACCCCACTTTCGTAAAGTGCCAGCGAGCGTTGATTAGCCAGATAGTAGCCCGCAAAAATGAGGGATAACACACCCTGTTGTACACCATAGGGTGGCGCTTCCATCAGCGCATAAATGTCGGTCACAATCGTGGGCGAAGAGCGGGTGGCTAAGAAATGGGCAATTCCTTCCCAAACACCTGCAAAGCGGTATTTGTTATCAATCGGTGGATTAAGCAATTGCCAAATGCCATTTCTTTGGGCATGGATACCGGTTTCCTTAAACACGGCACGGTAAATGGTCTTTTCAGCGGGGTATTTGGTGCTGTCAAAGCCGAGATCTTCCAAATGCGTCTTGGTTAACAAGGCAGCCATCAGTTTATTTTTTGCACCATTGGCTTGCCCTGATACTTTATTGCGGTTGATTAATTCATTTTTAATTAACGGAGCTTGGTAATAGACGATTTCCAGTACGCTGGATAGTTGATGTTGTAGTTCGCGCTGCGAGGATAATTTCAGTTGTTCGCCTTGCCAAATCCAGCGATTTTTGTGAGGTTTTTCCAGATATTGATTCAGTAATTCCGCTTCGATACGTTTGATGGCTTGCAAACGATCTTTTAATTCCCTTTGTGCCACCGGATCAGATCTTATCTCTGCACGTTCGGTTTGAATGCGTTCTAAGGCCATTGCTTCTGCAACAACTTGCTTGTGTTGTGCGGTGTCTTCGCATAACACATAAATGCTTAATGGATTGGGGTAAATGCGGATTATTTTGTCAAAAACAGCCCTGTCGTCCGAGCTTTCGGATAAGAAAAAAATGATCTGTGGATGACGGGCATTTTTAAAAAAATCGTCTTGAGTCGTTGCATCGGCATAAAATGGGCTGAACACTCGTAGCGTTCCATTTTGAATCGAGTATTTCCGCGCTACCACGGGTGGTAACTTGTTGCGGCGTGTTAAAGTTTCAGCTAAATTAAAACGACCTTGTTGTTGTATAGTTTCTTGTACCGCACTATCCAAATCGAAATCACTTCCCTCCCATATTCGGTATTCTGAACTGAATTTACGGTAGTTGACGATAGATTTTTTTTGTAATCGGGTAAGTAGTTGGTCGACATGAACGTGCTTAGGAAAGCATAAAGCCAATAATTCGCCACTCGCTTTAAAACCGGCTTGGCTGCCTATAATATTGAAGAGGCCAATAGTTTTTAACAATTGAACTTCGAATTCTTCTGCATCACCTAAACGTTCTGTAGCGGTAATCACTTCTGCCCAGCGTCTGTGTGTGATCGGGTCTGTGGTTGCCGAGGACTGGTTTTCGATAAAGTATTCAAATATTTCCCAAGGTAAAACCCATTCGCCAACGTTTTTCAAGCGTTTAATGCCGTCTTTAAACCCAAAAGCTTCCTGGCTACCTAAGTAGCTGAATAGGGTTCTTTCGTTTTGGGCTACTTTTTGACAAAGTGTTGGCAGGATTAACGCGGCCATTGGGTGTAGTGGGTAGCACTGCATTAGAATCGCTATCGCTGGTTCCTCACTTAGACCCGGAGATAGGGCATTTTGTTTGGCTAACACTTCAACACAACGACTGACTTGTTGCCTGATGTCTTGCTGCTGTTGCGTTGTCAATCGGTTATGAAATGCAGCCGCTATAACACGTAAGGTTTGTTCGGCGGATTCGAGGAATGGAATGTTCTCAAAACGACCTTGTACTTTTAGCCATTCGTTTTTCTGCGTTTCACTTAAAGCTTTTGAATACTGTTCGAAAGCTTGGTGCATCAACACGACTAAAAGAATATTGGTTTCGCCACCTTTAAAGCCAAGTTCGGCAAGCGCCTGTAGTAAATAAATATCGTTCGCCGCGTGATGACGGGTCTCGTATTCAAGAAATTTACCTAACTCATCAATGACAATGAGTATGCCTTTACCTGATTTAGACTTAACCGCCTGTTTCAATGCTGTCAGCAAGGTGATGATGTCGCTAGTCGTCAGCGGTTGCTGTCTGGCTTGATCAAGTTCATTAATAATGGTGTGTGAAGGTTCCGATGCCCAATATCTAAGAGCCGACTGATAGAGTGCTTCAACAAAGCGTTTGCCCAACGATTCAGGACTGCCTGTTAATAGTACGGTGCAATAAGCACCGCTGTTTTTCGTATGAGCAGTGATTTTAGCGGCTACCTGAGCGTTATGGCGCTGCAAAATATCCTCAGCAATCAGATTGGTCTCAAGATTCTGATCTTCTAATAAGTGTGACAGAAAGACTGCAAATGATGATTTTCCCGAACCATAAGGGCCGACCAGTGACCAAGCTCTTGGGATGTCTTTTTGATTGAGGGTATCTGCAATCCTATCTAAGGTTTGTATGGCACGCGAGGTAGGAATATACGCGCTAAGGATGTCACTGGAATTTGCATCCCTTTCAAGATTAATCGAACGTGTGTAGTGTGTGTCCAGTTGAATGATTTCGTCCATGTCGTTATTTTTCACACAGCTGATTGATAATGGTGGCGTAAAAAGTCTAACGATGAAGTGCTGCTATCTATCCGATATAATTGATTGATGCCAGCCGTTTCGTTGATTTGAAAAACGGTTGGGTATGCTTTTACCAGATTTTCTAACTTTGCCAACAAAGCTCCTTCCGTCAATCTAAACACGCTACCCATGGCAATCCCGTATTTTTGACCATACATTAAATCATTGATTGGGAGTGTATCGACTTGTCGTTGATTAAATACTTCGTTTACTGCGTAACCTACCATACCGACAGGTAATGTGGGCTGCTCATTTGCAAAAGAGCGATACAGATGAAAACCCTCAACAGCTATGATTAAATTTAAGGAAGTTAAAGGTGCATCCAAACTGTCTTCAATCTGAGCTTTGGCATTGATTTTTGGAGGACAATACATCCTCAAAATCATTGCGACTTCTTGCTTGACAGTTTTTTCAGAATGCTTACCCGATAAATTATTCCTTACAAAATCAGCTAATGCTTCCGCCGCTTCTTCGTTAGTGAATTCTGATTTATGAAAACAGTTAAAAAACCAATACCACGCACTAGCATTGTCAAAATTAGTCGCTAATAGCCAGTGACATAACCAAATAGTCGCCTCATCTTCAAGATAAGAATCATATCCATCTTCGGAAAAAATAGCTTTGCCAAGCGATGTTGCAATCAGTCCATCTTCTGAGTCGTCAAGCATGGAGGTTGCCCGCAACCAATATTTGATGGCATTGACCATATTTTTTCCAACACCTAATTCAATTGTAGCTTCTTCTGATGAAAAAATAGCCTTGTTGCTATCGAATGCCTGAAATCCTTTACTCAGCCACGCATAGCGAAGCGCGAAGGTCTCATGTCGGCCAAATGAGGCTTTTTTGGGATTAAATGGTTTGAGAAAACTTTCCATGTTTTGATATAGTTTAAAATGAGTTATGTGGTGACGGCCAAGGTGACGCTGTTAATTTACGAAACCAAGATTCTTGCATCTTAACACCTGTATTCTCAAACGCTAACATGTAATTTATTTACTCAGCGCCTGAATACGATGAACTGCGGCAATAATAGACATGGCCGCTTGGGTAATCTCAGTCATAGAATGATGGCGGCTAAAGCTTATACGTACCGCACCATATAACACATCGCCTTCTATGCCCATTGCTCTAAGCACATATGAGGGTTCTATCGCTCCTGATGAACATGCTGAACCTGAGGAAATGGCAATTTCATTCAAAAGCTGATTGATCAGTGCGTCGCTGCTAATCCCCGCTAGCGAAATATTCACAATGTAAGGTGAGCTATGCTCTATCTCCCCATTAACCTGAACGGACAGTTTTGATCTTAGTTGCGTCAAAAAGAGCTGCTTAAGTTTTGTTACGTGAGCTAAATCATTCTCTCGGTTATTAGCGGCTATGCGTAAGGCTTCACTGAAACCTACAATTTGATGAGTGGCTAATGTGCCTGAGCGTAGGTTAAATTCTTGACCCCCACCGTAAATGAGCGGCTGCAAATGTAACCGTCGGCGATTCCGAACAATTAAACATCCCGCGCCTTTAGGTCCATGAAATTTGTGAGCCGACACTGAAAGCATATCGATAGGTATTTCATCTAAATCAAGTAAAAACTTACCAGCAGCTTGGGCGGCATCAACATGAAAGAGCACGCCGACTTCAGTCAATATTTCGGCAATGACAGGTATCGGCTGTTGCACACCTGTTTCGTTATTGGTGTGCATCAGTGAAACCATTAAAGTATCGGATCGTAAGACCTGTTTAACTGATTCTGCATCAATCCAACCTGCGGAATTAGGCGTAAGATAAGTAACTTCAAATCCTTCTCGCTCCAATGCGTGACAGCATTCAAGTACAGATTTATGCTCTATAGCAGACGTGACAATATGACGTCCCCGAGATGAGTACGCACGCGCAATACCCAGTAAAGCCATATTGTTAGCCTCTGTTGCTCCGGAAGTGAATATAATTTCATCTGATTTACACCGGAATTCTGCTGCAACACCCTTTCGAGCCGCCTCTATCGCAGATGCGGCCTCTTGACCTAATCGATGAGCGGTAGAGGATGGGTTGGCATAACAACCCTCAACACCTAAGAAGGTCATCATTTTTGATACCACGAACGAATCAACCGGTGTTGTTGATGCCGTATCAAGATAAATTGGAGTTTTTATTGGCATTACTACATCCTATTATCGCGATGATGTGATGATTAACAGAAATATGTATTGTGTTTTTATGAAAAAACAAGTCATTTAAAATCAATCAAAATAAACGCAACATCCTATTTTTTCATTATGGAAAGAAGCAACAATTTCAGCAAAGGAATCCCAGCGCATATCGGTATTCTCTTCCAGATTAGAATCAGCATATCGTCCATCGTTTAAGCGATAAAAGGTATAGCCATCTTCAGATTTAATTTTAGTAGGCTCATTCATTCGAAAATCTTGTTTTTGTGTTTGCGATGGGTGTACTGATGGTAGATGTTAAATTATGCTAATATTTCATCAAATAAAAAATCAACAGGTTATCGTCATGCTGCCAAAGTTCAGTAAAACCTAAATCTTCCAATCTTTTCTCTATACTTCGCACTGATTGTAATTAAGCTAACACTCCGAAGTTACAAAACTGGACTGGCGAATTCAAGGCAGTGAAACAAGCATTGAAATGGCAGTGTGAAACCGTTTGACAAATGGGCAACGCATTACTTAAGGAAATTAAATTTCCAATTTACTGATTAAATGTATTTAAAATCAATGAAATATATTCAGAATCTGAAAATTATTTGTATGATTACTTAGGGTACTAATCGGAATAGTCACATTCGTCTTTGCAAGCCCAGTAAATCTTGCAACGCGTTGATGGGATAGTGAGCTGTCAATGCTGACATGATGACCCGATTCATTTGGCGAATAATCTCTGGCAGCATCGGTGTGTTAATGCCGCCCTCTTTTTCAATGTAATAGGCATACATGAAGGCCAGTTCATTCATTGAACCTAAAACCTTCTTACTGTTGGTATTGGCGAAGCTTATGTTTCCATAGTCTTTTAATAGTTTGGCTCTAAGCACGTCGTCAATTCCTTCTTCCGCGAGTACACACAATAGAAAATCCCTAAATAACTGATCCAGTTGATGGAATTGTTCTTTGCTGACATCAGGAATTAAAAAATTAAACAAAGTTGCATCATTAACAAATAGCACGCAATCGCAGTGATTGATGTTAATCAGATTGACATGCCAGGAGCCCAAGATAGAAGATGTTAGCTCTTGTTGAACGGTATCCGCCGGTTTAAGCCCCATCGCTTTTTGCAATTTCTTTGTACAATGTAGCTGAGGCATGGGCGATTGGTCAGTTGTGGTAGGTTATTGAATGGTAACACAAGACAGTTGAGACTGGATTTGGATTTTCGCCGATTCTGCCAGACAGCGACTGTTTTGTCGATCTGGCAGAGTGATTGGTGATCTTGAGATTGGTTTTTAAGACGCGGGGTGAATAATTTCAAACTCAGCTTTATCACGTCCTGATTTGATTAAATCTTTTAGCCACTTTGGGATTGCTCCGTTGCCGCTCCACGTAACATCTGGCTTATCAGGATGCTGGTAAACTTTTTCAGTGGCTGATGATGGATCGTTTTTCTTTTTGCGTTCTTCTTTGATGGTTACGGTAATACCGGCTGCTCCCGCAATTTCTTGAATTTGTGTAATGGCATCGCGGCGTCTGGTATCTTGTTTTTCCTTTAGAATTTTTGCCGCATGATCAAGCAATTCTTGAAGCTCTGATTCTGATTTGTTGTGTAGATCTGTCATGGTATTGACCTCGTTGTAAAGCTAATATTCTTCCGGCAACAACACGGTGGTGCTGCTACGATCAGCTTCAGTGATGATCCAAATGTTGATGCCAATATCGGGCTGTGGCTTATAGATGAAAGCCGAAAAAACTCTGCGGCCTTCCTTTATTGAAAGCCGATTTTCTTCAGCATCTTCCTCGGACATTTCGCTCCAGTCTCCGGCTTGGTGTCGAGCAATAAACGCATGGGTGGGTAATTGAAAGTGTTTTACCAAATCCATAATGCCCGGTGTCATGTTGCAGTTTCCGAGCGAAAAGGGCCGTTGTTTAAGTGTGTGGGTCATGATGGTTTCCTTTGTCGTAGGCAAAGATGATTTGTAAAAAATTGACCGCGACTCGTTGCCCAGTGGAGCGGTCAATCTTGTCGTCATTCTTTCGATTTGCTTACAATCTAAGCGTTATGGTTGAAAATCATAATCCTGCTCGTCTTCATCGTCATAAGGCTCAATGTCTTTTTCTACGTCATTGGCGGCAATGAAGGCCAGATGGGTTACAAAATGCCGCAAGGTGCGGCCTACCTCTTTGTAAGCCTCTACTTCATCGGATTCCAGCAAGTTAATGTAGGTTTTTTGCAAATCCATCAACAGACTGCCAAATACGTCTTGGGCACTGCCGACCGTCACGCTGTTTTGGTGGGTAATCGTTGCCATTGTTATTCCTTAAATTTGATTGTTGAATGTCCCAACACTTTTTTACACGCGCAAAAAAATAGCCGCATGACATAAAGTCGTGCAGCTTCAATTTGCTTGTGGGTATGGGTATAAAAAGGCTGGGAAGATTGCACCTGAAGGGCTGAACAGAACACGTCTCTCAGAAAGATGCCGCACTAGATTAGCTGATTTTTTGGTCAAAGTCAACAAATTTATGCAATAATCATGCCATAATAATTTATTGTTGTTTTAAAAACCATTTTTGAAAAAAATGCCGTCTTGGTATTCTGATATACTGAACCAACACCCGTCAGCCGTGACTACCGTTGCTGGAAAACGTATCAATGTCTTTTTCTAACGCCTAAAAGCTGAACAAGTAACAAAGAAATATTTACTTTTTGCTGGTGTCGGATATGAAATAATGATTTTGAAAGGGGTCACAAAAAGAGAATGTTATGCTAGAAAAAAATATGAATATTAGTTTTTCGGTTAATGAAGGCATTTTATTGTCACTAAAAGAGAACGTCGAAGAATTTACGCAAAACATGCGCTTTATGTCTGCGTTGATGCTGTTGCGAAAGAATCGTTTATCACTCGGTAAAGCCGCAGAATTGGCGGGATATACTAAACTGGATTTTATTAACAAGATGCAGTTGGAAAAAGAAGCTATTTTTGATTATAGCGAACAGGAGGTTGCTGAGATATTTTCTGACGCATGTAAGCTACCATGATAGTAGTTTCTAATACCACGCCCCTCATTTCGCTCGCTTCCATTCAACGCTTAGATGTACTTGAAAAGCTATTTGGTGTTGGCGCCGATTGAAAACTGACCATCTGGAGATCAAGTTTGTTCAAAACTACGCAGTTGAACAAAAAATAAATTAATTATTTACAACGAGTTGCAATGGATGAATTCACGAACATTAACTGGTTTTCTATTTTTCCAAAAAATCGTTCCAAAACACTGTTAGCTGGAAAATGAAGCGAGTCATTTTATCCACCTTTATTTATGATGGACACCATCTTATATTATTGTCTGGATTTATGGATCCACTATAGTTAATTTAGTCGGATGAAAAAATGATATTATCCGATATATTTTAAGGCGTGGGTACTAGTCGCTATCTTTAATTTCAGTAACTTGAATTGAATTTGCACCCGAATCTCCAGTTAAGTACATTCTTAGTGCGTACAATAAATCAGGTGTTTTATTAAAAGCTTTGGGTTTATCAAGTTCAAGGGTAATACGAGAATTAATATTCAAATTTAATTTAATAATTTTTTGCGTTAAATCTTCAATAAGTACAACAAATTTTCTGGTAATCTCTTGATTAGGTGAGAGGATACTTTTAATTTTTTCATCTTCATTCGCTCTGGTTCTTAATAAGGCTAAGAGAAGTTCCAAGTATTTTGTAATCTTTGATAATTGATTATATTTCGCATCTGATTTTATATTTTTAATGTCACTCGATAAAAGCCTATACAGTTTATTAGTAAGCCTAATAAGTTGTTGATGAGTAAATTTATCGATTAGTCCATTAAATCTCCAACAGGCAATCGCCAATATTTCCATCGTGGCTGGTTCTGTTAAATATTCATCATTAGTAATATTATCTAATATCATTTTTTGCCAATCAAGTGTTACATCACCTATAGCAAAGGCGATATTTTGAGAATACTTCCTAATGTCACTTTTGTTTTTTGTATAATTTAGTAGTATTTTTGTAATTTCTATATCTGTGTCTTTGTGAATACAACATAAAAAAAAGAATAATTCTTGTTTTAAGTTTTCGGGGACATTAGGATTTTTCCGTAATTGAAGTGCATTTTTTACACCTTCAAAAACAGATTGTCGAAATTGAGCTGAAACATCTGTTTCTGATAAAGAATGAGCTTGATTCCAAACAGTAATTGAAGGGAATCTTAATGACTTCAAAAAACATTCGCGAGGTACTTCCTCTGAAATTGAAATTTCAAACCCCCTAAATTTTCCATCTTTCTCTGTTTTATAAAAATATACAGTATCTCCTTTTTTAATTATGGATTTAATATTTTTTTCAGTTGATTCAATAAATGATTTTTTGTGCAAAAAAACATCATCATCCGAAAAACAAAAAACGTTATTTTCACCTTTATCTACCCAATCGGATTTTATTTTAGATGAACATCGTCCGTATTTTTTTATTGATTCGATTTGCTTTAAATCGCGTTCTATCCATTCTATAAGATTAGAAACATTACCTAATTTATTTGGATATTTTGAAAATTTATCCCATGTATTTCGTGGCGGGAATTTTGGATATGTAACCTCATATTCATTGGAAGAGATAACTTCCATCCATTCAACCTGAACAGATTGAAAACCAGCTTCCATAGGATTTACTGGAACAAATTGAAGTTGATATGGATTGTCTGCACCATAGGTATAGGACATAAGCAAACGACAAACGGTAGCTTGACTTAGCGGAAAAGCAGGTGACTTTAAATTGGCTTGATATTGTAAAGCATGACCGCCACTTCCTTGCCTTAAAGGAAATGAATAATGAGGTAGATTTTCTGGAAGTGTAAACGTATCCTTAATTGGAATTTGGACGGATTTACCTTTTTTCGGGATAATTGTCGTATTTTTAACTAAATAAAAATCATCCCAGCATCCATTAATAGGTATTTTAATGGATAGTTCGGGTAAATGGTCTTTCCACAAAGCAATATCAATGGCTTTTTTTTGCCATTGCGAAAGAACTTGTCCTCCTTTAGTTAAAGACCACGATGAGCCAAGCCATTTAAATGAGTTTTCTTCATTTGGTTTATTAAAGGAATTATTTATAGGTAATAAATAAATATTTTCTATTTTAATACTTTTAGGAATAGACTCAATAACCTTTTTTAGATCATTTAAGTTAATAGAATTATTACTTGCTTGTTTTACTAACTGGTGTTCAAACTTTTTGGGTAAATTAAACCACTCTTGTTCGGTATTAACCCAAGACAACGAATCCTTTTCATCTAGTAAACTGTTAAAATCAAATAAATGTGCTATCTCCTTTGATAATGAACAATTACTTTGTTCAAGAGCTGCTTGAGTAACATCGACAGACTTTATTCCTTCAATAAGGGATGATGGGTGTCTTTCCCAGAAAACACCCTTACTTTCTGGAATATATGCAGATAATTCTTTTGATCTATTGCTAATCAAAGGCGTGATAAATATGCCATTAATTCCGTTTTCAATAACAAGTACAACATCACCTGCTGTGAAATTTGATTGAACAAAATTTTCAGATGATTGCCAAGAAAATACGGCAGCGATACTTCTTGGTAGTGGAGCAGAATTAGGAAAGTAGAAATTTAAACTCCTTCTTATATTTTCTAATGAAAATTCACTTAAATAATCAGGAACAAGATAGGTAATGGTTTTTGCTGATATATAGCCTTTAATTTCCTTTATGAATTCCATTGCCGCATTAGGTAATAAACTTTTTTGCTTATCCTTGTCTTCATATTCAGCAAAAAGACTAAACATTGTTATCGTCGTAATATTATCGGATAATATTATGGCTTTAGCCGTTCCACAATCTATCGCAACGTCTCCACGGTCTTTATCACTCCAGTATTGCCTAACTAATCTAAATGGAAGACGCTTATCAGATTCCCCATCGGGGGTAAACTTTGGTCTAGTAGAACATAAGTCAATAACAACTTCTGAATATTCAAGTGTTGACTCAGTATTAATAACATTCTGTGTTTGAGTGGCAGTCTCTAATAATAAAGATAAAGTTTTATTTGTAATCGTTTTTATCGATGGAAAATCATCTGTAAATCTATAGATTGATAGATTATCTGAAAACGCCAATTTAATACTATTTTTTTCACACTCTATTTGAATTGATTTACTGCCAACTTGAATATTAATTTTTTTATTTTCACTATTAAAGGATAGAATAACGTTATAGACATCTACCTCATTATTCACTACCACTTTTATTTTCTTTGCTTTAAATCCATTTTTTGTTTTTGATTCAAAGTATGAAATTAAAGTGCCAATTTTTAGGCTTTTAAATATCTCATTACTTTCAAAGTCACTAGCATAACAAAAAACTGTTTCTTTTTTTTCATTAATAGAAAACACCAAGTCTTTATTTGGATGTATATCCTTTACTCGACCCACTACCCTATTATTATCAGGTAGCGGATAATACCTTCCCTGTAAGTTTATAAAAGAATTAATGCAGAAAAGGTCATAGTCAAAATAACAGGGTTGCTGTAGAAAGCGTATCGATTTTAATTCATCCAGTGAAGATACAATTGACCAGAATAATGCGGTGAAAAAATCTTGTTTTAAGCGTTTGTGATCAGCCTTAGTTTTTTCATCTATATTTCGTAACCAACCCCAAGCATCCCAAATTTTTCGATAGTTCTTATCTTTAAGTAGCGCGTTATTGGGAGACAAATTAGCCCATCTACCAATTTCTCGCACTTCATCGTTTTTAATCCAGCGTTGAATAGACTGTAACAGTTCGCCATCAGGTGCATGATCCAATGTATGGCGAACAAAAATTAATTGTTCAACTCTGAGCATAAATGCTTTAAATAAACGATTCTCAGCGGTATCAAGACTCTCTCTTCTTTTTACCGCTTTAATATAGGGCTTACCTGCCAGTTTTTCTCTAAGATTTCGCCCTGTCTTCCGACTAAGCCATTGAACACTGGTGCTATCGAATTCGCGTGCCGCATAGATGGGCATCATGGCGTGTTCACGAAGAATTTTATCGCGTGGTTTTTTTAGAATAGCGTGCAAAGCGTCATTAGAATGTTCAATAATCCGACTAAAACGATCATTTTTCTCATCTGTGTCTTTTACAGACCTAATCTTTTGTAGTAATTCGCCAAGACTCATGGGCATTGGCTGTCCCGTTCTTGGGTCAAAATTACAAATAGCAATAAACCAATTGCGTAACGCTAATAAAAGTAGCGCATCTTTAGAATCAATTTCAGAATAAAGATTTTCATAGGTTTGAAAATACAAATTCTCATCATTATTCATGAGTATTATCATCTGCTGAATTATTTATTTCTGTATTAATTTCTTCAGATTCATTAATACTATCATCGCTTGCATTATTCGCTTCATGCTCATCATTCAAATACTTAGCACTATTCCACATAAACTGACCATAACCAAACTTACAAGCAAGCTTGAAATCTTCGACAATCGCATAACCACCTCGTTCCAATTGCTCTCGTATTTTAACAATACACTCTGATGTAGTTTCAATTCCTCTTAATTTAGGCATTATTTTTTGCACAAGCTGATCTTCAAAAGCTATTTTCATTTCTTTCTTCAAAGCCAACTCATCTTTAAATACAATGTGACCAGCTTCACTTTTAGTTTCAAGAACTTTAATGGTCGGATAATTAGCCATATAGTATTCAATGGATTGCCAAACTCGATGCCCTAAAGCCATGCCCACTGTTTCTAAATAGCCATTAATTTCTTCAACAAATTTTTTGAAAGGCTCAATTTGCTCAGGGGTAAAGTTGCTCTTTTTAGACCACCAATTATTCCAGGTTTTTTCTAAAAGAAGATGTGACGTATCAAGTAACGGTTTTAATTCTTTTCGACTATGTAATTCAGTGGGTCTTGGAAAGTGAATAACCATACCTCTATCTAACACTTTATCAGAAAGAGATTTTGTAGTTTCGTCCTGATTCATCGTTCCAGCCCATAATACATTACGACCTAAAGGTAGTTTATAAGGCTCAACACCTGAGCCAAGTTTGATGTCCAAGGGTGGAAGTTCATTTTTACCTTTACCTCGCCGCAATTCTAATTTACTTAAAAATTCTGCAAAATAGAGTTCAATATGCGCTAAATTCATTTCATCAAGTAAAATCAAATTGACGGTATCTTTTAACCCTTCTGGATATTCGTTATTTTTCTCCTTTTGACTTTGTGTCAAAAATCGTAAAACAGGCTGAGCATCAAACTTATTGTCTATTGAATTAAAAAAGCCAAGCATTGATTCCTGACTATCCCAATTTGATTGCACAGCTAATGGCAAAAAGTTAATACCCCCAAAATGTGAATAAAGTCTGGGTAATTCGGACTTACCTGTTCCACTAACGCCAGATAGTATTGTTAAAGGCGACCATTCTGCTGTTTTTAAAGCAGTATGGAATGCGTATAAAATACGTTCGGGAAAAGTAAAACCATAATCGGCACAAGCTTTACTAATATTATCAAGCCACTCAATTTCAGTGAAATCACGTTCTTCATTAATATTGAGTTTTTGTAATTCATTTACTTTACCTTTTGAGCGTTGCGGTATCTTTTCAACAGCAAAATAAGGTAGCTCAATATCTTTTATACGAGTGTCTCTATCTTGTTCTCGTTCATAAGATGATTGTAGGCGTTTTAAATCCGCAGTAAGGCGATTATTATCGGCTTCTATCGACTGAAATTGATTTGTAAGTGAATTTTTTTCACGGATCAACTTTTGATTATCTATTTCAAGCTGCCCATAGTCATTAGCCATAGTGTTGAAAATTATCTTTTCCTCAGACAAGCGTTTACAAGCATCATTAAGGCTTTGTATTTCAGCTTTACTTTCATCAAACATCCTTTGCATTTCTGCTGGTGGTCTCTCCTGAAGGTTTTGACGTAACTTGTTATTAGCCTCATGTAGAATCTTTAATTTATCAAGAACAATCGCAGGGTCTTCATCACCTAACTTTCGTTTTAATTCATCAAAAATACTTAACGTTTTTTCAGTTTCCTGTATTGAAGCTCGTAAGCGATCACACTCTTGATTTAGACGCACTTCAGTTGATTCAAATGACTTTTTTCGCTCAGCTAACTTAGAATCGATTTCTTCATTTAGATTACTTTCGCGCTCATCCAGAGCATTACTTCGTGATTCAAGCCGAGATTTCTCAAATGTAATATTATCAGCGTCATCATCAAGTTCGCCTTGTAATTTGGCTAATCGCTCTGCTTCGTCTCGCAGTTCTTTTTCCTTTGCGTTCTTATCTTCATTGAATTCTGCACGCCATTGATTTAATTCTTGGCTACAATGTTCACGCGCTTCCTGTATTTCCGTTTGTAACGCAGCTAAACGTTGTGAACGCTCAGTTTTGATTTCATTTTCTAAATCTGCCAAACGCTTATTTTTTACTTCAGCTTGTTTATCATTAAACTCTTTTCTTTGCCGCTCCAGATCATCATCAAAAGCTTGTCGTTGTTCACTGAATCCGTTGTCACGGACTATTTCAGCCTTGGTTATTTCTTCTTTTTGTTGGCGTAACTGTTCACGCGATTGTTCTAGATCTTGCCACTGTTGAGTTAAATCAGATTCACGAGTATCTAACCCGTTTTTAACCGACTTGAATTGTTCATTAAGAAGATTAGGAAAGCCATTTTTTGCTTCCAATTCTAAAATTTCAATACGTTGTTCTCTTGCAAATAATTCAACATTCTTTTTTTGTAATGCCTCTTCTTTGCTCGATAAATCCTGTTCCCTTTGGTTTAATTCTGTTAATTTAAGCTCAAGATACTCTTGTTCAGGTTTTTTAATTTGTTCATCTTGATGCGGAAGGCTCTGATTATCATCCATTGTTTAAATCCATTAGTAATTTTATTATTTGATAGGATTGCTTCTTGAGTTCTAGTAACTCATTTTTGCTTATTTGTTGCTGAAAATTATTACCATGCCCTCTTATATTTATAAGCTCTGAAATAAAAATAAGTAGATTCGGTTTATATCCTGATATTTTGTTTAATACATCAGTTGGCATTATAATTAATAATGTCAAACAATTTGCACCAAGCGTGGCACTGGTGCCATTAATTGCTTGTCTCACTCTATCGTTTTTTACAGTCCTAATACTCTCTGGAAATGCTTTATCTACCAACTCAAAATTGGATTCTATTGCCTTATTCAATGCCACATTCTTTAGTTGTTCAGTAATTTCATTACCACTTTTGTGCATTGAAATTGCACAAAATAGCGAAATTTCCAGTGCCGATGATAGAGAGTTTATAACCTCAGAACTACCACCTTCCTCATTAATTTTAAGTTCTATATTTTTTAACTGCTCTCTAAGCTTAGAAGGCATTAACCTCATCTCATTCATACCAAAAAATTCATCAAGTGCAATATCTGCCTTGAGTATAAGTTGATCGATGTCGTCAATTATGATATTTTCAGCATTATTAACTGTGTTACCAACTGATATTAACGAAGGAAATAAGCTTTTAATAATGTTATAAGTTTGATTTTTATAATCGTCCAATAATGTAGTGTCTGCGTTTATCTCTTCACTAGAGCAATTTGAACATTCACTAGGCTTTTCAGTCACGCGATAAACGGTTTTGCATTTCAAGCAACGATAGGAAGTCACTTGCATTATTTTTCTGTAATCCAGTTCGTCACCATGACCATGAGCAACAGGATCACGCCAACTTTTTAGTTCCGCAATAAATGACAAAACAGTAGGATTTTTTGATGCCAAGCGAAAGATAGGATGTCTATTATCTTGTGATGCACCTGCAATTGCTAATGCAAGTAAGGGTTGCATTTCAACGATACCATTACGAAATGAATTTATTTTCGTAGGCATTAATTTCAATAGAAAGTTAGACTTAGATGAAATCTCAAATCCAATTTTTTCAGCTAATTTAAGTAAAACTTTTCCGTTTGCTTCAGATGATTGATTACTCAATAGGTTTTCCCATTGTTCTACTGGATATTCAAAAACAACCTGACGAAATGACCATTCAAGCGCATCATAAAAAGATTTAATTGCATCACCTACTGATTCTTGAAACTTTTTTTCCTTATTGGATGTGTCAATTGGTTGCTTTGCCTTTCGCAATTTTTTTTCTGCGTTGACTAAAAAGTTTCTTATTTCTGGATATTGATTAATTGAATCACTAAATTCAGGAAGTTTAGACGATGATTGAGAACTTGAATTTAAACCAACTGTTTCGTTTATTGCCTTTTTCTTGATGTTTAATAACCAGTCTTCATCCATTTTATCCAATGATTCTTTTAAGATGGCTGAAAACCCGTAACCAAATGGATCGGTCACTAATAAATCACTACTACCTTGCTGTAAAATCACCTGACAATGCAAAAATACTAATTGAGGTTGGGGTGAAACGGTAATCGCCGTTGTAATCGGATAATAGTCAGGGTGGGTTGATTTACTATTATTTAATAGAGAAAACCGTTTATTAAGTTGCTTAAACGCTTTAATAGTCTTAGAAACGTCATCAGACGTTATCATCTTTGCCATGTGAAGGCTATTTTGTTTAAGCTGTTGTGATTTTATTGTGTCATTTTTACTGCTGTTACCAAGTTCGAAAACGACAGTCTGCTGATAGTATTTATTTACTGTTTCATATTTTGGCGCATTACTCACTACCATTGGTAATACAGTACCACTGAGTAAATCAACATAAACAGTTGCGGCT
This sequence comes from Methylococcaceae bacterium, assembly GCA_007280895.1. Lineage (GTDB taxonomy): Bacteria > Pseudomonadota > Gammaproteobacteria > Methylococcales > Methylomonadaceae > Methylovulum. The sequence goes on along the minus strand of QYQN01000117.1, from coordinate 9,734 downwards.
ATATATTCCTGAGGCTCATTATCCAATTGTTCAAGTAAATATTTTGCCTGTTGAGTAGGCTCAAAACGACTTGATAAAAAATCAAGTTGAAATAAACGATTTTGAATAAATTTTACTATTTCTTCTGCTAAACAAGTTAATTCAGCCAATTTAATCGTATCGCTAGTTTCAATAGCAGATAATTTTAATATTGTTTCTTCGAATATATTTAGACCATGCTTACTTCTGGCAGGAATAGATACTTTAAACGCATGGCATGGCACTATAATATCTTGCTTCGATGCAACCTTTATTCCATTTAAACTTTGCTTAAAACTGATTATATTTGGAGGATAATTTTTTGCGGAGTTGATCACAACATAACTCCATGTTCTTTGCATAAATCAAAATAGTTACCTAAAGCGGGGACATATTCTCTACCAATCTCAGTTTGCACCAATTCAGAATCACCAACCATAACCAGTATTTTCTTTTGTCGGCTCATACTGACACACAACCTGTTTTCTGACATTAAATGACCAAAAAGTAATCCTGCCTTTGTTTTCTGATCGGTTTCATTTTTTATATTTTTTGGCAACTTATCCATATTTTGAGTTCTCACCATCGAAAGAAAAACCACATCAAACTCCATTCCCTGAAATGAATCGACCGTACCAATACGCAAACGCTCTTCAGTTATTTTTTTACCATCTTCTATTTTTTCAATATATTTATATTCATCAACAATTTCCCACAAGCCCTCAGAGGATTTTTGAGTAATGCCAAAATGCTTTAATTCCTCAAAAACAGCATCGACCTGAGCTTTATAAAAACTAATCACTCCAAAAGTAAGATTTTTCCCTGCATCCGAATCTATCCATTCTTTCAGCCTTTTAGCAATGGCTTTAGCTTCTGATAATCTATAACGACTCTTGCTGGAATTTCTATCCTCTTTACCTTTGCTGTTAGGTATATCAAGCCATACCGCCGCATAGCCTTCAGCATCTTTTAAGTCATGATTAAACAACTTAGCTGGCAGTGGAGAGCTATAAGATTCTTCGTGTTTTTTATAAAAGTTATCACTCACAAAGTCGCCTAATAAAGGATGGGTTCTATATTGCGCATTCAAAGTAACAGTACGACAAACACCATCTGCTTTTTCAAGTTTTTTGAGTCGCTCAAATAAATACTGAAACATGCTTGTTTTTACGAAATTCTGGTTTATGTCAACACCACTCTCTAAAGCTTTGGCGACTTCTTCATCGATTATGTGTGGCAGTTGCCGATGGTCACCGACTAAAATAATGCGTTTTTCTGCCTGCGCCATAGGAATGAGTAAGTCTCTCGGACTTACTCTAGCCGCTTCATCAATAATGACTGTGTCATACTTAACAAGCTCTTCTTTATCTTTTGTTTTTGCTCGTTTAATATCGTCACCAGCTGCTTGCTGAGTCGTTGCCGCAAAAACAAAATTATAGTCTTCAATACTTTCTCTAACGCCATTTGGATTGTCTTCAAGTTCGTGCAGAAAATCTGCCAGAATGGAATCAGTTTTATTAGCTCTACTTTGATAGGCTTGAAGCTGCTTAGAAACTTGCGCAATTAATGCCAATATATCTTCTCGTGGTTTTTCCACCCGAAATTGTGGTATTGGGCTATATAAATCGAGTAGTTTAAGTTTTAACGACTTAAGAGCGGGTAAAAAATCAAAATCTCGACCTTCTTTCCAAATAATGGCTTTTTTTAATACTGCTTTATCGTCTGGCTGTAATTGGTGTTCTAGTTCTGTAAATAAATCTGATGCCTTATCTTTGCCATCATCTAAAAAACCTTCCTCACTAATTCGTAGCGAGCGTATTAATTTAAGGACGGAGGTATCAGTTTGCTCTATATCGGCATTAAAATTGAGTGTATCAATAAGCTGTGTGGTTTTATCACATAGCTCTTGAGATAGAATATTACGAGGTAATTCGATAACTAAATTAAGTAGTCCGCGTGCATTGCTGATTGATGGTGAAATTGAGTAGATGGCAAATAATTCTGCTAACTTTCGTTGTACTTCACTTTCTTTTATTTGCGGATTTTTAGCCCGAATTTTATCCGCAACATCTCGACACCATGACGAAATTTTATCACTTACCATGTCATCAGTAGTTCCCGATCTACGACCAAACTTAACGGCAGGTAACGAGTTAATGCTTAATCTGGATATAATATTTTCGACCGCATCGTGTTGAAACCCAGAGACTAATATTTTTCCACGAATTGAGCTGGTTTTATCTTGCTCCTCATTTAACCGCTCTAGTATTGCAGTAATTACCGTTGTTTTTCCTGTTCCAGGTGGACCTTGAATCAGAAATATATCGGGAGTATTCAGTGCTTTTTCAATTGCTGTTTTTTGTGCATCATTTGGTGGATGATCTGGAAATACTTTTTCTTCAACAAATGGGGTTAAACCTTTTATCACTTTAACATTTTTAATAGGTGGAATTTCTCCCCCTTCTTCGATTAACAAACCTAATAGAGGATTCGCACTGCGACCTTCACAAATAAGTTGCCTTGCTGTCATCCTGCGTTCTACTTGTTTTTTATCGCCGTTAATAGATAGCACTAAAAAATGATCATCAGCAGGTGGAGATTGTCGTGCTAACTCAATACTAGAAGATTCGATATTTACTATTTTTTCAAAGTCGGTTTTTTTCTTATCGCCCTCAAATTTTTTAGTTTCAAATTTCAGTTCTAATTCCGCGCTATATTCATTCCAGCTTAAATCAGTATTTTTCAGGTACGAAGGTTCTTCATTCGTAATTTCGAGTGAATCATCCTCTGTAAGCTCCGAAGGAATTAAACCTTTAATAAAAAATTTAACCCCTTTAGCTGTTTGCTCTGTTTGGGTATATTCAATTTTTCCAACAGCTTTTGCGCGGGCTAGCAATAATTCTCCTTCAGCAGCTCCATATTCATCCCATTGCTTTAAATAACTACCTTTATCCTTAAGGATTCTAGCCATGCTACCAGCGGCGAGAGATCTGATTCGTTCAGTTTCAGAACAAGGTAAAAAATTTAGTTTTCCTTTCGCTAAACGTAATGCTCCATCGGGATACCGTTCCGTTTTATTGATTAATTTATTAGCGAAAAAAATTTCTTTGTCTTTCTCTATTAATCGTTTTTCTACGGGAATTTTTAGCCGCTCACCGATAATTGAAAATCCACCTGCGGTATTATGCTCAGCTTCCTCTTGCACTGTATTTTCGTCAAAGTCCTTTTCAGCCGCAGCACCTGTCATCATCAGGAAATAATATTCATCCGTATCTCCCGCTGTAATTAAACATTTTTCAGTGAGTAATTGACTAAGTTCTTCAACTTTTTTAAATTGAAATCCACTTTTTTTGGCTGTATTTTCAATTTTTTCATCAATGCCAACTTCTATATCACCCATTTCAATAACGGTACCATTAAAAAAATTAATTTTTAATAATCCAGTTCCATCTTTCGCTGTTTGAATGATTTGAGATAAATAAGCACAACCTCTTTTTAGATGTAAATAAAGAGCGTTTTCTTGATGTTTATCTCGAAGTTTTACCTGAACTAAGTTTCCATTCTGAATTAAATTAAATTCACCATCACTGTTTGACGTATAAAAATTCGCATATCCAGTAATTAGTTTATTGTCATCTAATATTGGCGTTATCCATAATTCAAACTGGATAGCCGTTTCAAAGTTACTTAGATCCATTAGCAGCTCCTATTAATGAACATTTAATTAGTCGAGCTTCATCGCCTTTAGCATATAACCAAAGTCCTGTTGTTAATGCAGATATTGGCAATTCAAGTTGAGATGAAAAAGGTTTAAATTCATGCTCATTTTCGCTATTCAGTGCAACTGACAACGCGAAGTCACAATCATCCAGTTTTTTAATATGAATTTTTGTATCATCAAATCGTAATTCAAGCACAGCGTTATCACTGTGGGTCATCGAAAAGGTTTTAAACAATCGTTGGGGCAGCGTTAATACGTTATTAGCTCCAGTGAATTCACGCGTATAAGTCCAGCAGGGAAGATTTAGATTATCAGTTCCAGACCAATGATAAGATTGTATAAGACAGATAGTTGGTTTCGGGGTTTGACAATAGGGGCAAGTATCGCCTTCATAATCCACGAAAAACGACATCTTACACTCACAAGACGAGCATAAAATTGTTTTGTCTGCCGCTGCTGCAAAAGCTTGAGACCAATGATAAATTGCTGGGCGTTTCCAGAAAGCTGTTCTGCCTTCACCAAAGGTTCGTTGAAATAACGCCATAAGATGGTCTGTCAGGACTAATGTTCGAGGTAAGCCACTGGTATTTGAGTTTGAATCATCGTCATTATCATCAACCCAAGGAAGGTATCCTGCGTAAGCTTTTTCTTCAATATCTCCCTCATCAAAATCATCGTCAGCCCAATCTGCATCAGTATTATCCTCATTCTCGACTTTCTTACCGATAAATGGATGAATCATAGACAAAAGATAAAATGCCATTGTTGCAAAGGCATGACAGTCAGTTCGAGGACTGCCGCCCTCTATTCCTTGGACTAATTCAGGCGCACCATATTTTGGAGTATAAACACCAAAACGGAATCCAGTATCAAATCTCATATTATCAGCATCGATAAACCAAACTTCTGAAAATTTAATATCAGTCGAGATAAATATATTCTCTGGAGAAATATCACCATATACCAAACCAGCTCCATGAAGACGCGCTAAAATAGCGGAGCATTTATAAAGTGCATTCAAACGCCGACGCAAACCACCTGTATTTCTGTAGTGTACAATTTGTTTAGCGGCATCTTCTGGCATAGCATTCAGCCACTTAGGAATATCATCAGAGGTAATTTTTTTGCTACTATCACCATTAAGCCAAAAACTACTAAATGACACCATTTCACTTAACAGTCGCATTACATAGCCTGCTTGACCTTTCAAAAGAGAGACTGGAACTGCTAAATTAAGATTATTTGGTAATGGTAGTAAACTAATGTTTTTTAATTGCCTGTAATAACGCGAGATTTGTTCTGAATCAGTAATTGGATTGCCACTTTCATCGGTTACTAATTTTAATGCAACATCAGGGTCAGTCGTTCGGTAAACAACGCCTTGCCCTCCTTGCCCTAAAATTTTAGCTTTAACATGAAGATTGAAGTATTCATCTGTAAATTTATTTTGTGAATTATTCATAGTTCAGAGAAACATCCTTTTTGATTAAACAAGCTATCGTTTTATCATCCGTATGCCCAGGTACAGACCAATTTTTTAGCCACCCTCTCAATTCTACAGTTCTTTTTAATGACGGATAATTGCAGTATGACCGTGAAAAATCTTGAGCAAAATCTATTTGTGCTTCAGGCAGGAGATCATCGGATATTCCATCAGTACAAAGCACAACAGCATGATAAGCTTCCATTGAGATAATTCTTGTTTGCCATTGCTCCAAGATGAACTTTTTTCCGATGCTATGTGTTTGATTGGAGAAATTTTCTAACTTACTATCATTCATTAAAATGGATTCTTCATTATTCCTGCCGCAGACAGCAATCAAACCATCGCCTAACTGAGCAAGTAAACACCTATCGTGATAACGAATAACAAATAAGCAGGTTGTTAAGCACTCATTGGTATCAAAAGGGGATATTTTAATAAGCCAATGTGCATGAATGAGTCGGAGAATGTCCTCAATTTTTGCATTAGGACAGCGTTGAAATGTTTTTGCAGCCTCAAGTACAGATTGGCACACCGCTTGTGAACCGATGTCAGACTTAGCTCGACTTCCCAATCCATCAGCGACAACAACCACATCGCCCCAAGTATATTGACGAGCTATCCATGCGTCCTGATTGGGTATATTACGCTTTGAATGTAAAGGGCCGATAACACTCGCCCCCCAAGTTCTCCATACATTTTCACTCATCCCCAATCCTCTTCTTCCATCACTTCTGAAAAATAAAATGAAAGTGCCGAAGTAGGTGGTTCAATGACATCACAAACAGATTGAGCCATCATTTGTACGGCTAATGAAATATCTTCCGCACTGAAAGCACGTTGATTATTAGAAATCTGACGCAGATTATTTGAATTAGCATCAGCACCAATAATTACGGAATAAAGTAGTAAACTAGCGTGTTGTTGTGACCATGTACAAAAGTCTTTTAATTGCTTGTTGTTGAAATTTCCATCGCTAAATAAAATAACCTGTACCTTAGTGCTTTGTTGTAATTCCGTTTTAATATAATCTTGCAGAGAAGATAACTCGGCTTTTCCTTTAGCATTAAATTTTGGGATTTCTGTATTTTTATTCAATTCTATTAATTGAACTGTTTCGTTCAACATACACAGTCGAATCTGACTAAATGTTGCTGTGTTTATTTGTAATTCTAAATACTCCCCAATAAAAGAAACTAAATTATGAGCCAATAATAGCTTGCCCATTTCTTGCATACTTCCAGATATATCGATGACAAGGTGTAAAACGTCTGATTGATTCATTAATACTTCCATAACATGACATCGAAAAAATTTCGATGTCATGTATTACTCTATGAGAGATTTTTTCTGCAATTCAAAAAAATCATTTTTTGACCATCATCTGGGTTATTAATAAATTTCAATTACACCAAATTTTTGCCATTAGCTACCAATAAATCACCTGACTAAAAAGGATTATCTTCATCATCAATAGTTTTAATCTCGCTTATTGGGTTATCGTACGATAATTTTGGCACTTTATTAGGATCATTAGAATTAAGTCGTGTGGTCACAGACATGGTTACTTTTTTAAAAAAAGACGAAATTTCAGCAGCGTTTTCAGCACGAAAAAGAGGATGCTCACAACCTTCAATAAAACGATTTAAAACTCTTTCGTCAGCACCTTGCCCTATCGCCATAGCCATTCTGTCGCATTTTGCTGAGCGTCCGTTTGATATGAAGTCTTTAAGTGGACTTTCCCATTCATCATTTGGTGCACCATCAGACAATAAAACAACAGTAGGGCGATAAGCCCTAGATGGCGTTTCGTCTTTATCCTCAATCATATCCTTAGCCATGCGTAAAGCACTGCCCATTGGGGTCATACCATAGGCATCAATTTGTTTAAAATTAATTTCAGATGCTTTTGTAAAAGGGAAATTTCGTATCACTTCATTACCAAATGTAATGATAGAAACGATAATTTCTGTTTCCATTTTTTCAGCCTGTGAAAAGGTAGATAACATCTCTTTTAGTGCTTTATTCAGTTCTTGAATCGGCGCACCTGACATACTAGAACTTACATCTAACAAAAGTAAAACTGGAATTGGTTTTGCCTTTTGCGCGGTATATTTACTGGGATCAAACATAAAAACTCCTATTTTTTAGTAACTGAACTATATGAAACTGCTTGAGGATAGTAAATTTTCTTATCTAAACTAAAAAATGCTACCTATAATTTATTAAGCGAAAAACATGCCAATTTTATTTAAGGTTCAATGTTTTCATCCAATTTGATAAAGTTTGGTAGTTAGGTAGGTTTAAAAGCTGAGTAGCTTTTTTCTTATTTCCAGCCGATTGCTTCAACGCTTTAACAACGTAGTTTCTTTTTATATTATCAATCACGTCTTGTATATCAATACCTTCACCAATCTCAGGCAGCTCAGTTACGCTGTCTTTTTGAGGCTTATCAAGTAGTGCCTCTTTAATGTCTATCTCGGTAATGACCTCCGTCTCTGCCCAGATTGACGCTCTTAACAAAGTACCATGCAGCTCTCTGATATTACCTGACCAAGTTTGACTTAATATAATGTTTTTTGCTTTTATAGAAATTATTTTACTTACATAACTAGGCTGGTTTGAGGCTTGCTGATTTATTTTATCCATCAAATGCTCTGCGAGCATAGCGACATCGCCAGATCTGTCTCTTAATGGTGGTAAGGTGATAATGCCAACTGCAACGCGATAAAATAAATCTTCCCTAAAATTTCCTTGAGCAACTTCAGTAGATAAATTGCGATTAGTCGCCGCAATAATACGCACATCAACTTGTTTAGTGCTGCTATCGCCTACCTTACTGATTTCGCCAGATTGCAATACACGAAGTAATCGTACCTGAGCATCCGCTGGCAATTCGCCAAACTCATCCAGAAAAAGCGTACCGCCATCAGCTGCTTCAAAATATCCCGTTTTATCTTTGATTGCTCCACTAAAAGCACCTTTAATATGACCGAATAGCTCTGAGTCTATTAATTCTTTAGGAATTGCTCCGCAATTCACAGTAATTAATGATTTACCTTTTCGTAAACTAGCGTTATGTATTGCTTTAGCAAAAAGCTCTTTCCCCGTTCCAGACTCTCCCATAATCAATACAGGTAAATCCCGTAATGCAATTTTTTCTGCTTTATGAATGACTCTCTTCATTTCAGGGTTCTGAGTGATGATGTCTGAGAATTCAGCAGATAAAGGGGCTTCTGAGCTAGATAATTCGGTAAGTTTTTTATCGGCTTGTTTGATTAGCTGAGGGATATATTCTGCGGAAATATCAAACGGAATAACGACAAACTCACCACCTGTATTTTTATTGGATTGCACGAAACGCGTGTTGTACTTTGTTTTTCCTAAGAGTATCGATACCGCTGTCATAGAAGGCGTACCTGGAGATAGGTGAATGCTAATATCGAGATCAGGCTCTTTTGTTGTCAATTTATCAAGATAGCCATCCATAGCATGATATATATCGGCAAAATCAATGGGTGAGCGTAATGGGCATTTAACAGATATTACATGGATATTTGTTTGTTTGGTAAGCCAATTAATATAAGCATCTGCGGTTTTTTTTTCTTGATCATGCAATAAATGCAGCTCGGTAAATGTTATCTTTTTTAATGCACCCAATATCGGGCCTTCACCAACGATTTCATCAGATCTCGCAGAAATTTGTCCCCCCGCTTTAAGATCAGTGATACCGAGCCATGATACGAGTATTTGTTTGTGTTGATTCAACATAACATTAGATCTGTTTCCGCTTGACTAAAAAACAAAATAATTTATATAAAAATAATAAAATTTATACTATATTTATCTTTTAAATAGCTAATCCATAAATTACTTATAAATAACATATAGTTAAATAATGATATTATCTTGGCTCATTTTCTGCTTTATTGTTTATATATTGCTAATAAAGTAAGTTTTTTAATAATTAATGGAGTCACGACATGGTTAGTTTAGCTTTCGAAATAGGATTTGATCACTATCGTTTCAATCTTCCATTAGACATAGTGAGATTTCCAGATCAATACAGAAAAGATGTTCGTAATGGATTTGATGCAGCAAAGATACAAAATGTTTCAAAGAAAAAAGCTGATATATTTGAAAAGAAACTACTGAGCATCCGTGATCGCGGCTTAATTAGAGGCTTAATTGTTTCAGAAACAAATTTCTCATTTCATGCATTTGGAAGAATTCTAGGTAGAATTTCAATGAGTTATATTGAATTAGCTGATCTTTTAGATGCTAATTTATTTTTGAATATTGGCCAAGAGGCTAATAGTAACAGGGTTCATAAACTTTTCTATAGTGCTAAAGACAATATTTGTTTTGTGGCAATACAAGATATAAAGACAGGCACAGTTGTTACAGTACTTCCTATTGACTATCATGAAAATATATCTTGGGCAATATCAATTGAAGCGCAAAATCAGGCAAAAAAACTAATTACGAAAGATAAAGTTTATTCGCCTAATG
>QYQN01000034.1 GCA_007280895.1 Methylococcaceae bacterium | reverse complement strand
TGCAAAAATACGCTGTTTGCGTCGGGTACAGCTTCGCCTAGTTTTTCACCCATCAACAACGCGACATCTTCTTTAATCGCACGGCTAACAGTGCTTTTTTCACGCAACTTCAAACTACCAGCAGACAACAACGCGACATTTTCTTTAATTCTGCGGCTAATCGTGCTTTTTTCTCTTAATGAAAGTGCCATGATATTAAACTCCTACCTTTGCACTTTCTGCCTGTGCATCTTGGATAATAATGTCACTGACAACAGTTTCATATTGACTATCAAGCCCCGCCGCTTCGAGTTTATCTAACAGCGCGTCTAGTGCATCACTAAATTCTGGCATTCCTATGAGTTGCTTTAGTGATTCAATCTCAGCATCTATTTCAGCCGTTTCATTTTGCACGGGTTCAATAGGCGCAATGGGTTCTGCTTCTGCTTCCGTGTCGAGTGGTGTTGGTTCTGGCAGTGGCGTTTGTTTGGTTTCAGTTTCACCTGTTTGCATCTTACTCAAAAACTCATCCACAACAGGTTTAATCACGTTAGCAACAAAGGCTTTAACGTCAAGGTCAAAGGGTAGGGCAAAGCCCCATGAGCGTAAATCTTCGAGGGTGGTTGTGGTGTCGAAGACAAGTGTTGATTGCGAGATTTCATCTGGCCTAAATGAAAAATTCAAGCTATAACCTGTGGGTGATTTTTTGTCTTCACGAATTCTAAAGCCTAAATCACTAATGGTAATTCTATTCTTTCTGAATGTTTCGCTTTCATATTTAAAGCCTGCATCTTGATCTGTAGCATCACGTCTATTTGAAATAGATAGCGATAGATCGTTTTTAGTATTTCCTGCATACTCACTAAACAACGGACTCAACGCCTTAACCTCAGCATACAAAGCCGTCTTAATGTTTTCCATAATCGCGCTTAACGACTTGGCGCTAATACCCTCAATCTTGTGGCTAGTAGGGTTTGCATTAAGGTAAGCAATGGCTTTTTTCTTTATCGCCGCTGAAATGTTGGCCGCTTCGATGTTGGACTTGGCTACGGGGTCTATGCCTGTAAATGTTGGTGTGACTTGCTCGTTCGTTTGCTCATTGGTTTCTTGGTCGCCGCCTTCATCTGCTGGCTCAATAACAGGGGCAATAGCCTCACTATAAGCATCATCATTACTAAAATTATGCTCACCTTTGGCATAATTATCAGTGCTAACTGGTTTAAAGTAATAAGGCATACCATCCTTGATCACATAGACGTTTTCGTTGCCAACATGAACAATCATGGCAATGCCTAGTGCGCGTATTTCTTCTGTAGTGTCCAAGTTTTTATCTTTTGGCGAGTCGATAGGATCAATCGCCCGACTCTCTTTCTCAACCTTAATTGCTTCCAGCTCGTGCTGCTTAGCTTTCAAGGTTTGCTCAAGCTCAGTAATTTCAGTCTTTAAGCCATTAATTGCTTGCATTTTTTCAGCGCGTTTTGAGTTTTGACGCTGAAAACCTGCGCTATTTTTTTCGGCTAATTTCATTAAACGGGTGGCGACTTGTCTAACGTTTAAATCCTGCCCTTTTTCAGGCGCGACCACTATCGTAATATCTTTTTTGGCGTGGTATCAGGATTATGAAAAACACGCTGATTGTTTGACCATCGGTTAATTCAAAAATACACGCCACATTAGCCGAACCATGTTGCGTAAACGGCTCACTCAGTTGATGTGCTAAGGGTTTAATTTCTGTCGCAGCGCGTTCCATGCTGAGCTAGCGGTATCGTCAATTTCGTGATGGTGCTCACAATTCGTCCATGACCTAATCTGGTTTCTATCCTTTCTCCGATTGTTAATTGTTTTACTGTACGAATGATTTCACCGCTTAATGGGTTTAAGACTAACGCATAACCTCGCTCAAGTGTTGCTAAGGGACTAATTGCCTGTAATGTTTGGCTATTGCGTTGAAGTTCTTGCTGTGATTTTTGCAGCGTTATTAGGATTAATGCTGCTAAATTGTGATGTAAGTGGCTAATTTGATGGCGATACAGGCAAATCTTTTCAGTTGGACTTAAATGCTGTAAACGTGTTTTTTGTCGATCATAAGCATGGCTATGTGCGTTGATGTTGTGGGTGATGGCTTGCGTTAGTCGTGTTTCTAAGTCATCCAGATGTTGGTAATTTCTGCTTAAGCCTTGTTGTGGATGTTGTTGTTCCAAGCGTTTTGCTAGCCAATTCGTGAGGTTTTGTTGTTGTTTTATATGCTGAACCATGGCATTTTTTAAGCGATTATGGTGATATTCGAATTGATTAAACCATTCTTGACTATCTGGACTGGCTAATTCAGCTGCAGCAGAAGGGGTTGGCGCACGAAGATCAGCAATAAAATCAGCGATGGTCAGGTCGGTTTCATGTCCTATTGCAGCAATAATCGGTATTTCACTGGCAAATATAGCGCGGGCTACGATTTCTTCATTGAATGCCCATAAATCTTCTAATGAACCACCGCCGCGACCAAGAATAAGTACGTCGCATAATCGGGTATCATTTGCTTGTGCAATAGCGAGAGCAATGTCTGTTTTGGCCTTTTCACCCTGAACGCTTACTGGATAAACAATAATGGGTATGGCGGCAAAGCGCCTTTTTAAAACGTTTACTATATCGTGTAAAGCTGCACCTGTGGGAGAGGTGATAATACCAATGGCGTTGGGTAATTTGGGGATAGGTTTTTTATGGTGAGTAGCAAATAAGCCTTCTTCAGCTAATTTGGTTTTTAACGCTTCATAGGCTTGTTGTAATTGACCATTGCCAGCAGGTTCGATAGTCTCAACAATCAATTGGTAGTCCCCGCGTGGCTCATAAATGCTCACTTGTGCTTTAATAACCACGGAAAGACCTTCTTTGGGTTTAACGCTGGTTTTTTTTTGTTGATGTTTAAACATTGCACAGCGCACATGAGCATTGGCGTCCTTAAGTGAAAAGTACCAATGTCCTGAGGACGGTGTGCTTAAGTTTGAAATTTCACCAATTACCTTAATGTTAAATAAGTGTGAGCTAAGCAATTGATTACTTAATTTATTTAGCTGCGATACGGTAAGTGTATGAGAAGTGGGTGGTGGTAAGAGGGTAGTCATAAAGGGTGAGGTATGAATGCTTTGATGTGCCAATTGGGTGTGCTTTACTGGTTTATACATTTACAGTATTATCCTAGTGATAATAATACAGGTTTTATTTTTTCTAGCCACTCAGTGTGGTTTTCTTTTTTAGCGGATATTTTTATAGCCATGTCGACTCAAGATACTCCAGTTTCATCTAATTTTATTCGTCAAATAATTGCCGAAGATCGTCACAATAATAAACATAATGGGCGAGTGGCTACACGGTTTCCGCCTGAGCCTAATGGCTATTTACATATTGGTCATGCCAAATCCATTTGTTTAAATTTTGGGATGGCAATTGAAAATAATGGGTCATGCAATTTACGTTTTGATGATACCAATCCCGAAAAAGAAAGTATTGAATATATGGAAGCTATTCAACGTGACGTGCAGTGGTTGGGATTTTCTTGGGATAACTTATGTCATGCATCTGATTATTTTGAGCAGTTGTATGCGTATGCAGTGCAATTAATCGAGCAAGGTTTGGCGTATGTTGACAGCTTATCGGCAGATGAGATCAGAGCGTACCGAGGGTCATTAACAGAGGCAGGCAAAGAAAGTCCTGATCGTTCAAGGTCTGTAGCTGAAAATCTTGATTTATTTGCGCGCATGCGTGCAGGTGAATTTAACGATGGTGATTATGTGTTGCGTGCAAAAATTGATATGGCTGCGCCTAATATCAATATGCGTGATCCTGCTATTTATCGTATTCGGCGCGTCCATCATCAACGAACTGGAAATGCATGGTGCATTTATCCAATGTATGACTATACTCATTGCCTTTCTGATGCGTTGGAAAATATTACTCATTCTTTATGTACCCTAGAGTTTGAAGATCATCGACCATTATATGATTGGGTTTTAACGCAGTTGAATACTCCAAGTCATCCTCAACAAATTGAATTTGCTCGTTTGCAGTTGGAGTACACCATTGTTAGTAAACGTAAGTTAAATCAATTGGTAATAGAAAATCATGTGCATGGCTGGGATGATCCGCGTATGCCAACCTTAGCGGGCTTACGTCGCGCAGGATTTACACCTAAGGCAATTAAAGATTTTTGTGAACGAATTGGCTTAACTAAGCAAAATTCGTGGATTGAAATGGGCGTGTTGGAGTATTGCATTCGTGAAGATTTAAATGAAAATGCCTTGCGAGCCATGGCAGTATTACAACCTTTGCGAGTAGTCATCACAAATTATCCTGAAACACAGTGTGAACGATTATGTCTTAGTAATCATCCTCAACGCCCTGAACTTGGTCATCGCGAAGTGCCTTTTGCACGCGTTATTTTAATTGAGCAGGATGATTTTGCGGAGTTGCCACCACCAAAATATAAACGTTTAACCTTGGGTGGTGAAGTGCGCTTACGTGGTGCATATGTAATTCGCTGTGATGAAGTGATCAAAAATGAGCAAGGCCAGGTTATTGAATTGCGCTGTACCTTCGATGAAGCGACGTTAGGCAAAAATCCTGAGGGTCGTAAAGTTAAAGGCGTTATTCATTGGGTCGCACAAGACTATTCTTATCCTGCTGAGATTCGTTTGTATCATCGTTTATTTACTGTCCCACACCCTGATAATGAAGAAAATTTCTTATCGGTGCTAAATCCAAATTCATTGGAAGTGTTGAGTGATTGCCGTGTTGAGGAAAGTTTAGTGGCGGCAAGCAGTGAGCAACGTTTTCAATTTGAACGGACGGGGTATTTTTGCCTTGATGCAGTAGAGGCAAGTCAAGAGCGGTTGATTTTTAATCGTACAGTGACGTTACGAGATGGTTGGGTAAAAGAGTAAGTTCATACGTCGTACTTGCTTAATGAATACCGACGGTACAGTTAAGAATGAGGTGTAGATTTGTTTAGTAGGCAATATGCGCAAGACAACTTTTGGGGGAATCGTGTTTGAATTAATAAAACTTAATCCTAGGCTATGGTTTTTATTTGGCTTTTTAGGGTGTGCGTTATTGTTGGCAATGGGGGCTTATTTTCAGTTTGTCGAGGGTTTAGAGCCGTGTCCGTTGTGCATATCTCAACGTATCGCTATTTTTGCGACAGGCCTATGTTTTATTGTTGCGGTTATTCATAATCCAAGAGCCAAGGGGATAAAAATTTATAGCCTAGCCGGGGGCGTTATTGCTTTATTAGGTGCAATGATTTCACTGCGTCATGTGTGGTTACAACACTTACCACCCGATCAAGTACCTGAATGCGGTCCTGGCTTGGACTATATGTTACAAAATTTTCCACTAATTAATGCCTTAAAATTACTCTTAAGTGGAACAGGTGAGTGTGCTGAAGTTAATTGGACGTTATTGGGCTTTAGTATGCCAGCATGGACATGTTTGGCTTTTTTATTGTTAGCAGGTTTAAGTTTGGCGCAATTACGGAATATTAAGACATAGTTTGCTTAGAATCTAAGAGGGTTAATCACAGTTTAATTGTACCCATATTATTTTTAATAAAAACGTTTTTTAATGTCAATGTTTTTCATTTTCATTTTATAAGTAATTGATTTTAAATGGATAGTTTGTATTGCTTGCTTATTAGACAATTTGAAAAAAAGCTAATAAAAACCGTTACTAAGCTTTTTAATAACGGTGTTTTACACAGAGTTATCCACAGCTTTTGTGAATAACTCTGAAGTGTAATGTTCACAATTACTTAGCGCTATTACTTAACTTATTTTTTATAGATTATGGCTAAGTTGCACAATATGACGGACAGTATTTGTAAAATTGCGTTGGATTTACCGTTGTATTCACTTTTTGATTATTTGGCTCCGCTTGATTGTTCGCAGCTTCTACCAGGAATAAGGGTGCTTGTGCCGTTTGGGAGACTACAAAAAGTAGGAGTATTGATTGAGCTTGTGTCTGCAAGTAATTTCCCCACACACAAGCTTAAACGCGTACTCGAGGTGTTAGATCAGCAGCCATTGTTAACAACGCTTGATTTGCAATTATTAGCGTGGGCAAGTCGCTATTATCATTATCCTTTAGGGAGTGTCATTGCGGTGGCTTTCCCCGCGTTATTAAGGCGCGATAGTAAAGCTAAAGTTAATTTACCTAGTCAAGCAATGGCTTATTATGCCCTTACTGACGAAGGTAAGGCTATTGCCTTGGAAAGCTTGCGGCGCGCGCCCTTACAACGTGAGCTTGTTGAGCAATGTTTAAATTATAAGCAACCCATCCCCTTGAACGAGTTAAAGCGTTGGCATAAACATTGGCGTGCTCCGTTAACGCAATTACTTAATAAAGGTTTTATTGCCGAAGTGGCGATAAGTTCAGCACAAAGCTTGCCTATGTCGGTCAGTAAGCAAGCTCCTTTACAATGCAATGCAGAGCAGCAAGTGGCAATAACTGCAGTGAGTGAGCAAATAGGAACGTTTAATGTGTTTTTATTGGAAGGGGTAACTGGGAGTGGTAAAACTGAAGTCTATATGCAAATTATTGATGCCGTATTGGCGCGTGGTTTACAGGTGCTGGTGTTAGTTCCAGAAATTACCTTAACGCCTCAATTAGAAGCACGCTTTCGTCAGCGATTTTCCGTTGAAATTGTGCTATCACATTCAAAATTAACAGATAAGCAGCGTTATCATGCATGGTTAACAATGCAGCAAGGAAGCTGCCAATTTTTATTAGGTACGCGTTCCGCATTATTTACGCCGCTAATATCGCCAGGCATTATCATTATTGATGAAGAGCATGATGCCTCGTTTAAACAACAAGACGGCTTTCGTTTTTCAGCCAGAGATGTGGCAGTGGTGCGTGCTAAATTATTGCACATTCCAATTTTGCTAGGGTCAGCAACACCTTCATTAGAAAGTATTCATAATGTTAATGTAGGACGTTATCAGCGTTTGCATTTATCTCGACGTGCTGGACATGCTATTCCACCTGTTTTTCAGGTGTTGGATATTCGTAATAAAAAATTATCGGAAGGTTTATCTGAGCCATTACTCGTTGAAATAGCTGAGACCTTAGCAAAAAAACAGCAGGTTTTAGTGTTTTTAAATCGTCGAGGTTTTGCGCCTACCTTAATTTGTCATGGCTGTGGGTGGGTGGCAAGATGTTCGGCGTGTGATGCAAATTTGGTTATTCATCGTCATGATCGTGTTTTGCGTTGCCATCATTGTGGTCAGGAAAGCCGTTTGCTTTCGCAGTGCCCTGCGTGTCATGCACCCGGCAGTTTAACGCCATTAGGCTTAGGTACAGAGCGAGTGGAACATAGTTTACAGGCTTTATTTCCAACTAAGCATGTGGTGAGGGTCGATCGTGATGCTATTGCAAGAAAAGGACATTTAGAAGATGTGTTAGATAAAATAAATCAGGGTGCTGTTGATATTATTTTGGGTACGCAGATGCTGGCAAAAGGTCATCATTTTCCTAATGTGACCTTAGTTGCGTTGCTGGATATTGACAGTGGTTTGTTTAGTGTAGATTTTCATGCTGAGGAAAAATTAGCACAATTGATTGTTCAAGTTGCAGGTCGTGCGGGTCGTGAAGATAAGCCTGGTAAAGTCATTTTGCAAACTAGACGACCAGATCATCCGTTATTAATGGGGTTGATTCAGGCGGGTTACCCTAGTTTTACTGCCAGTGCGTTAGCACAACGACAGATGGCACACTTGCCCCCATTTAGTTTTCAGGCTTTATTTCGTGCACAGGCAGAAGTAAACGAAGTCGCTAAAGATTTTTTAACTGACGTGGTTAATTTGGCTAAGGGGTTAACTCAGCAAGAGGTTGACTTATTAGGACCTGTTTCTGCACCCATGATTAGGCGTGCAGGTGTGTATCGTTATCAATTATTACTCCAAAGCAACTCGCGTCAAGCATTGCAGCGCGTGTTAACGATGCTGGTGCCTAAAATTGAGCAATTAAAATTAAGTAAAAAAGTACGTTGGTCGTTGGATGTCGATCCGATTGATTTGTATTAAGTTTCGGTGGTTTTTATTATGGCAATCACAATCAATACACAGCACAATGGCTTTAGGCATTGGTTAAAAAAGCTAAAGCGTTTTAACTTTTTAATCCCCCTCAAGGGTTTAGACGCCTTCATTAAGGCATTATGCCGAAGTTACATGAAAATGCAGAGTAGAAGGTCATCAACGGTGCGGTGAAGCACTACAATGAACGTTGCTGTTAATCTGCGGCGATTAATTCTTCTGCAGTTAACCATGCTTCTTCAGCGCTTTCTAAGGCATTATCAACAGCAATTTTACGTGTTAATAATTGCTTTAACTGTGCTTTATTAGCATCGTCATATAGGCTTGGGTCTGCTAAAGCCGTTTCAAGTTGGCGTTGTTCTTGATGATACTTTTCAACATCGTGCTCGGCTTTTTTTAAGGCATCATAAATTGGTTTTAGACGTTGTCGGCGTTCTGCATCGTTTTTACGTTGGTCTTTGCGAGAAACAGTAGATGTTTCAGTCGATGTAAAATTTGTTTTATCGGGATCTTTGCGTTGATCATTTAACCATTGACGGTAATCGTCAAGGTCGCCGTCATAGGCTTCTACCTTACCGTGGGCGACCAAATAAAATTTATCAGTGACTGTACGTAACAAATGTCGATCATGAGAGACCACAACCAGCGCACCTTCATATGCTTGTAAGGCGATATTTAAGGCATGGCGCATGTCTAAATCTAAGTGGTTTGTTGGTTCATCAAGCAATAGTACATTGGGGTTTTGATAGACCAAAAGTGCTAGTACTAAACGTGCTTTTTCACCTCCAGAAAAAGGTTTAATGGCCTCCAGTACTTTATCGCCTTGAAAGTTAAAGCCGCCTAAAAAGTTACGTAAGTCTTTTTCGGTAGCTTTTTTATCCAATTGCTGAAGATGCCACAAGGGGCTTTCTTCAGTGCGTAATTGTTCAAGTTGGTGCTGGGCAAAGTAGCCAATTTTTAAGGCGTCAGCTTCCAGACGTTCGCCAGATAATGGCAACATTTCTCCTGCAAGGACTTTAATTAAGCTAGACTTTCCTGCACCGTTGGAGCCAAGTAAGCCAATGCGGTCACCTGGAGTGATGGTCAAGCTGATATTTTTAATGATTATTTTATTACCATAGCCAATGCATGCTTTGTCTAGTTTAAGCAGAGGATTAGGCATTTTATCTGGTTTTTTAAAGCTGAAATCGAAAGGGGAGTCAACGTGCGCCATGGCAATAATTTCCATTCGTTCTAGGGCTTTAATTCGACTTTGTGCTTGACGTGCTTTGGTTGCTTGGGCTTTAAAACGCGTCACAAAACTTTGAATATGGGCGATTTCTCGTTGTTGTTTTTGAAAAGCGACGTGTTGTTGAGCCAGTTTTTCTGCACGCATACGCTCAAAAGCTGAATAATTTCCGGTGTAGATTTCTGCTTTGTTATGTTCAATATGCACGATATGGTCAGTAATAGTGTCGAGAAAATCACGATCATGTGAGATTAACATTAGTGTGCCGGGATATTTTGTCAGCCACTCTTGAAGCCAGATGACGGCATCCAAGTCTAAATGGTTGGTGGGTTCGTCGAGCAATAAAAGATCAGAACGACACATTAATGCCTGTGCTAAATTTAAGCGCATGCGCCAACCACCTGAAAAAGAATTAACAGGGAGATGTTCTTGATTTGCTTGAAAGCCTAAGCCATTCATTAAACGTGACGCACGTGCATTAGCGGTATAGCCATCAATTTCTTCTAATTGGGTATGATAAGCAGCAATTTTCATCCCGTCGTTGGCGAGTTCTGCCGCTAAAGTAGCGCGTTGTAAGGTGCGTAATTCAGTGTCGCCATCGGTGACATAATCTAAAGCTGAGCAGGTAACCGCTGGGGTTTCTTGAGCAACGTGAGCAATATGCAGTTGTGGTGGGATGAACAATTCCCCTTCATCTACGTGTAGTTCATTTTTCACGAGCGCAAATAAGCTAGATTTTCCTGCACCATTAGCGCCAGTAAAACCAATCTTTTGACCTTTATGTAAGGTGAATGTGGTGTCACTGAAGAGAATGCGGGTACCTCGACGTAAGGTGATATTTTTAAAGTTAATCATAATGATAAGGAGGTTAACCGCAAACGTATGTGGAGGTTATAAACAAAGGGAGATGAATTTAACTGTTGTTTAATTGAGTTGCCCAGGCAATTTGTTTCGGTAAACAGCGTGTTGTTAGGTCATAGTTATTTATCGCAAATTCGCGTGCTTGTCGACCTAAGCGCTCGCGTTCAATGGGATCATCAAGTAAGGTGTTAACTTCGTTGGCTAAGGCATGCGTATCAAAAAAATTGATGAGTCGTCCCGTTTCATTGTGCGTGATGGCTTCATGTAATGGTTGAGTATCGCTTGCGAGAATGCAGCAGCCAGCGCTCATGGCTTCTAATAAGCTCCATGATAAAACAAAGGGGTAGGTGAGGTAAATATGCAGTGAGGATAGCTGTAATAAGGTTATAAAGTATGGATAGGGTATGCGACCAACAAAATGCACTCGGCTACTATCTAGTTTATTTTTTACTTCATCAAAAAATAGTGAGCGCCATGTTTGGCCATTGGCGGGTCGCTGGCCATAGCTGACATCATCGCCACCGACGATGATTACTCTAGCATTGGGGCGCTGCGCTAGGATGGAGGGAAGCGCACGCATAAAGGTATGGTATCCACGATAAGGCTCCAAATTGCGATTAACAAAAGTAATCACTTCATCTTTAGAACTTAATACTAAGTTATTATTAAGTGTCAATGTCGCATTTTTATTGGGTTGGATAAGTTGCGTATCAATACCATCATGAATAACTGATATTTTTTGCCGAAAGGGTTCTGGAAACGTGCTGGCTTGCCAGTGTGTGGGTGAAATTCCTGCATCGGCAATTTGAAAATGCACCAAATTATTAACATTCTTCAAGCGTAAGCGGCAAACATTATCAATATTTAGTGTGGGAAATTCAGGGTCAAAGCCAACATCATGACCGTGTGAATGATAAAAAAATTCGCAATACATGCCTAATTTGGCTGTTGGCCAGACATCTTTTAGAAACAGACTTTCTCCCCAACCAGGGTGAGCAATAATAATGTTTGGTGTAAAACCGTCTTCTTTAAGTTTTAGTGCGGCTTTAAAGGCTGCTTCACCACGGATAGTTTGAGTTTCAAAATCTGATACCCATGGATGAATATTGGGTGTAGTGCCGCGTGCAGGTTGATAATTGATGATGCGAACCCCGTGTTGATTTGGGGTGTCGCGTATTGTTAAGGCAATAACTTCATGGTGTGGTTGCGCTGCTAATGCAGGAGCAAGATGTTTAAATTGACCAGGAAAATTCTGGTGGACAAACAGTATGCGCATTATCAGTTAGCGTGTTTATTAAGGTGGTAAGGTTAGTTAGGAGGTGATTTGATCAATAATTGCTTGTCTTGAAGCCTTACTGATTGAGTGTCGAGTTTGATCTGTTGACGTTAAGGGAGGTAAAAAAGTAATTCGTGCTTCAATTTTTTCTAAGCGAAGCATATTAATTAAATGAGGTAAAAAAATGTCATCATTTATAAATGGTGCGCTATCTTTTGCAGCCCCTTCATATTGAAGAGCGACAGGTTGAATAATGGCCTTGCTTGCTAAGGCTGGTTGAAATAACGACGCATGGAAATTTAGTACGTTATTGCCGATTGTTGTCGTGCCTTCAGGAAAGGCTGCGATAGTACAATTGTTTTGAAGTAACCATGCCATTTTATCTGAGGTTTCCATGATGTGCTTTTTTTCACCACGACGAATAAAAATAGTCCCTGCATGTTTCGCAATAAAGCCAACGACCGGCCAGTGAACAATGTCACTTTTAGCCACGAAGTAGGTTGGAAGTAGTTTGCCAATGATGACAATATCTAACCAAGAAATATGATTGCTTATGATAAAGCAAGAGGTCGTAGGTACTTCACCTTCAATAGTGATTTGTAACTTAATGATACGAGCAAGCCAGTCGAACCATTGTTGCTTTAAGCGATCACATTGCGTGCGAGTGTCGTAAAATTTATTTAGTATGCTAACAGTTGGGATGATAATAGCAGTAAGAAATAACCCATAGATAAAAAGTAATTTAATGAGTGATAGTTTATAAAGCAGCCGCATTTTCAATTTCATGTCCTGCTTGATAATCTCTCATATAATGTTTGCTGTAACGTTCTTGTAATTGATCAAGAGGTAGTAAAACAAATAAATCCATACAGTTAAAGTCTTCATCCCAGCACGGTTCGCCGCAAATTAAAGCACCAAAACGTAAATAAGCTTTAAGTAGCGGGGGGATTCCAGATTCATCACGATCACAGCGAAGTGCGTGGGGTACGGGAATGCTTGGGGTGACTTGAATGGACGTTGGTGCGATATTTTTAGCATCAATATTTCTATAGACGGCATCAACAGCAAAACCACTTGGGCCGGGTGTAATGCTAGCGCAGCCAAGTAGATAGTTAAATTTGCCTTTAAGCGCATAGTCAACTAAAGCTGACCAGAGTGTTGTTAATACAGCACCACCACGAAAATCAGGGTCTACACAGGTTCTGCCAATTTCTAAGAAACGTCCTTCTAAACATAGCACTTGGTCTAAGTTAAACTCGCCTTGCGAATAAAATCGTCCTAAACGCTCGGCTTGATCTTGCGTTAATAATCGGGTGTACCCAACAATTTTTTTATGGTTGTTATCAAACACAACTAGATGGTCGCAATAGTCATCCACTTCATCATGATCCAGCCCTTCTGATTCAGACTTTAATTTTGCCCCCATTTCTTTACCGAAGACGCGGTAACGTAATCTTTGGGCTTCTTTAATCATTGCATCCGAATCTGCAATGAAACACTCTAGTCGTTTTGCTGATTTAATTTCAGGTTCGGCAGTAAGTTTTTTCATAGTGGTCCATACGTTCAAAATAATCAGTTTTACAGAATAGTGGTCAAAAATGTCAGTTTAATGACAATTTAATTAAAAATAAATGACAGCTAGTATGGGGTATTAATATGGTTTTGTTAAGAAAAGCATTGTCATTGTTCTATAAAATAGTTTTATTGAGTGAATAAATTATCGCATTGAAGAAAATAGTTTTATGCTATGGACTTAGTTTAATTTATTACGAGGATTTATTCATGTTTTATACTCAAGATATTCTAGAAGAGCTTAATGTTTTAGTTCGTTATAATCTTGATACTACGTTAGAGGGAATTAAGGTTCATGCCTCAGTAGCTGATGTTGATGTGGTTGCAGCAACTCGACGTTTATTTGAAAAGGGTTTAATAACGCAAGTGGATGGTGGTTATTTAACAACCATGGGGCATGAAGCAGCTGAACACGCACACGCTGTGTTACATTTACTTCAGCCTGCATAACAAACATTGTTAAAAATAAGGCTTAACAGATAATTGTTAAGCCTTATTGTATCCGTATAAATTATGCTGCAAGCACTACTGCATTTTTCAGTTTTTTCATTGCGTTTTGTTCTAACTGCCTAATACGTTCAGCAGAAACATTGTAACGTTCAGCTAATTCATGCAGCGTAGCTTTTTTCTCTGAAAGCCAACGGCTATTAAGAATGTCTAAGCTGCGTTCATCTAATGTTGCCATGGCTTCCGTTAGTAAGTCTTGTTCATGGCCATCCCAATCAGCATTTTCAAGCAAAATAGCGGGATCAGCACTGTGTTGTTGTAGATAGCTAACGGGAGCAATATAGCTATCATCATCAGACTCATCGCCAGAAAGATCGAATGACATATCACGATTGCCTAAACGTTTTTCCATTTCATAAACAATGCTTACGTCAACGTTAAGATCCTTGGCGATAGCAACCGCTTCATCATGAGTAAGCCAACCAATATCTTCTTTCGACTTACGTAGATTAAAAAATAATTTACGCTGTGCTTTGGTGGTGGCTATTTTAACAATCCCCCAATTCTTAATAACATATTCATGAATCTCAGCTTTTATCCAATGTACTGCAAAAGACACCAAACGAACCCCCATGTCTGGGTCAAAGCGTTTGACTGCTTTCATTAAGCCCACATTACCTTCTTGGATAATATCAGGCATTGATAGGCCATAGCCACTGTAGCCTCTTGCTACATGAACAACAAAGCGTAAATTTGTCATAACAAGTTGACGCGCCGCCTCAAGGTCACCTTCATCTCGGTACTTTAGCGTGAGTTCGCGTTCTTGTTCGGAAGATAATTTGGGCATTTGTCTTACGAGATTTAAATATGCATCGAATGAACCTATCGATAAATTAACGGGTAATACGAGAGCCGTGTTCATAATGTGTTCCTACGTAGTTAAATTTTCCTTTATTTTAGCACTCTGAATTTAAGAGTGCTAATAATTTCAGCGCTGGACTATTTAGGCCGTGTAAGTTGAAGTTGATAGGTTAAAACGCTCCATGAACCCAAAATACCTAGGCTTGAGGAGATTAAAATTAATGCTAAGGTTTCAAAAAAACTAAAAAAAAGTAAGTGAAAATTACCACCATACAGGTTCGATAAATTTTCTACAGAAGTGCGTAAAATTAAGAACATGAGTGTTACCGTAAACCAAGCAACAATTCCTGAGATGAAGCCAATCCAAAATCCTGTGTACAAAAAGGGGCGTTGAATAAAATTACAGGTAGCGCCTACCAACTGAGCTATGACGATTTCTTCATGACGACTTTGCAATTCAAGACGAATGGTATTGCCGGCAATAAATAATACTGAGAGGCCCAGCATTAGGTTTAATAATTGCGCTGAGCATTCAGAAACTGACATGATTGACTGCAAACGTGCGACCCATTGCATGTCTAATTGCGCAGAATCTACTTCGATTGATTGTTGAAAACTTTGCAGAAGTGTTTCTAATTCTTTCTTGTCTTCAAAGGTATGTTTGGGTAAAACTTGCAGTACATTTGGGAGCGGGTTGCTTTTTAATACTGTTATCGCAGAGCCAAAGCCGCTAAATGTTTTAAATTCAGCCAATGCTTGATCTTTGGTAATTAAATTAACTGCTTGAATGGCTGGGTTTTGTCTGATGGTTTCCGCAAGTTGAATAGCGTGTGCTTCAGTGATTTCATTCTTTAAAAACAAAGAGATTTGTGCGCTGGTTTTTAAATTGCCAGAGAGTTGTTGAAGGTTTGCAACGACAAGGTAAAAGCCACTCGCAAGAGAAATAGCAATTGAGAGGACAGCTATGGTCATCATTGAATTGAACGGCGAGGCGACTAATCGTCCTAAGCTAGAAAACAGCGCATGCGCATGGTGATCACGATATGCTTTCAATTTATTAAGAAGGCTTCCACCTGACGCTTGAGTTCGTCTAATATCTTGTTTTATGTATCTTATTTTTTTAATTTCTTGGGTTTGTCGGCGGCGTTTATTAGTTCTCATTGATTAGCTCGATATAAGGTGTCCATGATCCAATGTAAGAATACGATGATTCATTTGGGTAATAAGAGAAATATCATGGGACGCAATAAGCACAGTAACGCCAACTTGTTGAAAATTTTCAAACAGGCGCATGATTTCAGCAGCTAATTCTGGGTCAAGATTTCCGGTAGGTTCATCAGCGATAATTAGTGGGGGTTTGTTGACGACGGCTCTGGCAATGCCAACTCGTTGTTGTTCGCCGCCAGACAATGCCATCGGAAATTTTTTTTCTTTCCCCAGTAGTCCTACCTTATCCAGAGAAGCTCTTACGCGTCGACTAATTTCTTGATGTTCAAAGCCAGCAATAACTAAAGGTAAGGCGACATTATCAAAGACAGTTCGATTTTTTAGTAACTTAAAATCTTGGAAGATAAAGCCTATTTTTCTTCTTAAGAAAGGTATTTGTCGTTGTTTTGCTGAACTAAGGTTTTCGCTATCAAGAAGAATCGTCCCGCGTGTACAACGTTCCATAACAGCAATGAGCTTTAATAAAGTGCTTTTCCCCGCTCCAGAATGACCTGTTAAAAAAGCAATTTCACCGTGATGAAGGTGAAAGCTGACATTTTTTAACACCTCTCCAGCATCAGGATAGCGTTTTGAAACATTATCAAATTTCAACATAAGTCATTAAGAGGTTATTTACTCGTTAACAAAAAGGGCATCTACAAAATCTTCAGCATTAAAGTTTTGTAAATCATCAATGCCTTCGCCGATACCAATAAAGCGGATTGGAATTTTTGTTTGTTCAGCTAAAGCAAAAATAACCCCACCTTTTGCTGTGCCATCAAGTTTAGTGATGACTAAGCCAGATAAGCTAACGGCTTCATTAAATAACTTGGCTTGTGATAAGGCATTTTGTCCAATACCACCATCTAAGACTAATAATACTTCATGAGGGGCGTGTTCATCTAGTTTACCAATGATACGTTTAATTTTTGTGAGCTCATCCATTAAATTAGCTTTGGTGTGTAATCTTCCTGCAGTATCTGCAATTAATACTTCAATACCTTTTGCTTGTGCAGATTGCACGGCATCATAGATTACTGAGGCTGAGTCTGCGCCGGTGTGCTGAGCAACCACCTGAATTTCGTTACGTTCTCCCCACATTTGTAATTGTTCCACTGCAGCGGCACGAAAGGTATCGCCTGCGGCGAGCATGACACTACGACCTTGCAACTGAAGTTTTTTTGCTAATTTCCCAATAGTCGTCGTTTTACCAGCACCGTTTACACCAACAACTAAAATAACAAATGGCTGGGCTTGTTTGGGAATAACTAAGGGCAGGTTGTAGGGCGTTAAAATAGCTAATAATTCTTGTTGAACTGCCAATTTAAGGGCTATTGGATCAGTCAGTTGTTGCTTAGAGAGTTGAGTTTTAAGACGAGCAATAATCCTCGCTGTGACTGAAATACCAAGATCAGCCATAATTAAATTAGCTTCTAGTTCGGCAAGAAAATCATCGGTATCAGGGGAAGTAGACGTTAAATTACTGAATAAATCAGTTAATCCAACACGAGAGCGTTGCAATTGAGTTTTTAGCCGCAGTAGTAAGGTCTCCGGTTCAGTACTACTGTGCTCATCCGAAGCAACGGTAATGGTTGCGTCGTGAATCGTGTCTTGGCTGCTGGGTATTGAGTAGGGAGTGAAGTTATAAAGGCTATAAAAATCAATGGCAATTAACGGCAGCATCAGCAAGACTGCAAAAGCTTCATGGAGTACATAAAACTCTGTTGGCAAATTAAGTAAGATAGTACTGATACCCGAAGTAAATGCTAAGGCATAAAAACAAATTATTAGGCCACCCGCTTTTTTAATCGCAGGTAATGGTTGTAGTAAAGCCCACAGTGAAAAACCACAAATTACCAGCGTGTTGAGAAGAGCGAAGCTTAGATGTGTGCTGGTTAATAATGTTTGGGTTGGAATTAAATGATCAGTAGTGTTGTGGGTAAGCCATGAAATAACAGCATTAAAATTATTATCATTAGAGCTAAAAAATAGCCAATCAATGTTGCATTTTAAGAGTTGATCACACGATAGCGAGGTTTGTGTTACGTGCGTAATAGTGCCAGAGGCCATTTGAATAAATACTAATAGCTTTATTGTATGCGCTAGGAATAATTTAGAGATAGGCTGTACTTGCTTGGTGTAAGCAGCTGAATGCAGATGAAAAAATACACCAATGAGTAGCCAAAAACTTAAGGTTTTACTAAGCGAAACAAAAATTTCTGGATGGAGTAAGGTTGAAAATATTTCAGGAAAAGCAGTTAAGCATACGGGAACTGTGGTAAAAACGAGTGCAAGCACGTTTAGTGCAATGATCTTTACAGATTGTGTTGGTTTAATAACGAACAGCGCAACACTAGTGCTTAAGAGTAAAACACATAAAAGTAGCTCTATGCTGTGAAAGCTTAAGTTTATTAAGGTTGAGGACAAATTGAAATCAAGTGTTGACCATTGAAAGCAAGAAGCGCTGTCATGACAATGTAAGTCAGGACTAAGCCAAGGTAGATTGTATTCAAAAAAAAGACTAATGAATGACAATGTCGCACTAAGTATGGTGAGTTTTTTAATCATGTTAATTTCTTATCTAATTGTCTTATTTAACCAATTTGCGATATTTTTAATAAGTGCAGTAAATCATTTTTTACTTTATATGGATCAAATCCTGGATCATATTGCATCATTAAATTACCTAAAGGATCGATTAAAAATAGCATCCCTTCAGGTAAACTCCCTTGGTGTAATAAATTTATTTTGTTAATTAATGCTGGGTTTGGTTGAACTCTAATCAGGTCTGAGCGTAATGCGCGTTCTCGATTTTCCTGACCAATTAAGCGTGTTATTAAGTGTTCATCCAAAGGATATTCTTCATTGTGTAATTGTATAAATAATGCGTGGTCGTCTGTCGTTTGTTTGTCTTGATGCAAGCGCCAAAGTAAACTATCTTTTAACCACCATTGTTGCGCTGTTGATTGTGCAACCTGATTAAAAACTAATGCGACACGTCGAGTGCGTGATAAATCTTTGTTGAGCATTATGCGCAATTGTTTGGTTTTAAGAATAGCTTCTAAACATACTGCATTGCACGATGTATTAGGAATGATGTTAACAATTAACCAATGCCCTGTAAGTTCTTTTATGTTGGTCGATGAAAAATCGTCAATTCCACGCAAGTCATCCTTTTTGGTGGCAATAACAGGAGTAATTAAGTGGCCATTATTGGTGGTATTTGTTAATAACTGGGTGTTATCTTTAATAAACCAAGCGGTTAGCAAAGGGATAATAGATAAAGCAAAGACACCAATAATTAAGAGTCTATTTTTTTGTTGTTGAGTCATGTTGTTTCAAGTTAAACCAAAGAAAAAGAAGTGTTAAGGTGAGGGCAAGTAACAGCCATTGTATTGCATAAGCAATGTGTTGTTCTGGAGAGAGTACAGTTGTGGTCGTCCATTCACGCTTAAAGCCATAAGCTTCAGTTTGATTTAATTCCAACTGAAACGGATACACAGATTGAGCAAGTTTTTCCCCCAGTATCTCAGGATTTACGACTTGAACAATAGTGGGTTCTGTATTAGTGGGTACTTCTGCACCCTTGAGTTTTATGCCAACGCTTGGAAAATAATTAATTCGTCCTGAGATACGCCGTGTTTTTTCGTCTATTTTATCAAGTGTAGGTAAATGTCGCCGATCTGGATTCATTAACACCCAGCCACGATTAACAAGAATTGTTTGAGTTGAATTATTGATTATAAAAGGAGTTAATACAAAATACCCTGCTTTACCCGCACTAATTTGATTATCAATTAATACCGTATGTTGGGTATCGTAATGGCCGACAGCAACAATATTTTGATAACGTATCTGCGCTAAGGGAAGTTGCTGTAAGTTGCTTATATCTACTGGTTCAGCTTGTTTTTTTTGTGTTTGTTGAGTCAGCAATAGCTGTTTTTCATGGGCTCTTGTCCATTGCCAATAACTTAGGCTTAAGAGCAAAATAATAAGCCCTAGTAGAGTTAGGTGTTGGATTATTTTTAGCACTGTCATACAGTCGTTAAATTAATTGGCATATCGTTATGAATAACAGAAAATAGACGCACGTTATTATTAAGTAGTGAGAGGATTATGATTATTAAAATGTTGGCAATAGCAGTTTTTTTTCTTATCGTGAGTAGCTTAGTGTATGCGTTGTACAATTTAATTAAAGGTAAGGATAGTGTACATTCAGCAAAAACACTCAAGGCACTCACTTTTCGAATTGCCGTTTCCGTCGCGCTATTTGTGGTTATTGTTGTTGCTATGGGGTTAGGTTTATTTCGTCCCCATGGCATAGGTGTTGTGGTGCAAGCGCATAAGTTATCCTCAGCTGTAGCAGATAAATAGTTACAATACCTTATTGTAACGACGAACAAAAAAAAAGCGTTACCCAAAGGCAACGCTTTTTTGTAATGGTTAATGTTTATTACAAGATATAAACAAAGATAAATAAGCCTAGCCAGACAACGTCAACAAAATGCCAATACCATGCCGCCGCTTCAAAAGCGAAATGGTTTTCTGGTGAGAAGTGACCTTTAGTCGTTCTAAATAAAACCACACTTAAAATAATCGCACCAACACATACGTGGAAACCGTGGAAGCCAGTTAACATAAAGAATGTAGAGCCATAAATGCCCGTTCCTAAGGTTAACCCCATTTCAGAATAAGCTTCATGGTATTCAATGGCTTGGAAGATAACAAATAAAAACCCTAAAGCAACAGTTGCTGCTAAGCCTTTAATTAATTGAGCACGATTTTTTTCAAGTAAGCCATGATGAGCCCAAGTGACCGTTACGCCACTGCTCAATAATAATAGCGTGTTCAAAAAAGGCAAACCCCAGGCGCTCATTTTTTCAAATTCGCCATGTTCGGTAGGCTTTCCATTAAGTAAATGACCAGGGCCATTAGTTGGCCAATGGGCTTCAAAATTTGGCCATAATAATTCTTTAGTTGCAGCACCAATACCTTCGCCACCTAACCAAGGCACTGAAAGGTTGCGGGTATACCAAAGGGTGCCAAAAAATACCGCGAAGAACATAATTTCAGAAAAAATAAACCACATCATGCCCATGCGGAATGAGATGCCTACTTGTTTGTTGTACAGGCCTGCTTCACTTTCACTAGCTTGTAAAGTAAACCAACCAGCCAGCATGATAAGAAAAATAGTAAAGCCAATCATCATCATGGGTGATCCGATGGACGAACCATTAAGATAATTAGCAAATCCAGCCAGTAATGTTGCTAAACCGAAGGTAGCCATAACTGGCCACGTCGCTTTATGGGGTATGTAATAAGTATCACTTGAAGACATAAGTTTTCTCCTTTACTTCACTATGTAGTTTAGTTTAATCAGATTTAGTTTTATCAAAAAAGGTATAAGCAAGCGTGATTGTTTTGTATTGTTTAGGTAACTTAGGGTTAACGACAAAACGCACTGGCATTGTTCGGCCTTCTTTAGCTTTGAATTTTTGTTCTGTAAAGCAAAAGCATTCTGTTTTTTCAAAATATTCAGCGGCCAGTCCGGGTGAGATGCTTGGAATGGCTTGCGCAATCATTGCCTTATTCGTGGTGTTTTCTGCATAAAAATTAACTGTTTTATATTCACCAGGATGTAGTGTAATTTTTTTTGTTTCAGCTCGAAATACCATTGGCGTGGACTCGTTAAGTTGAGTTACTAATTCAACAGTAATTTCTCTTGAGTAATCAATAACGTAGTTTTTTTCAGTTGGACTTTGCACCGCCGCTTTGCCATTTATGCCAGTAATATCGCACAACACATCATAAAGTGGGACTAAGGCATAGCCAAAGCCAAACATAGCGATAGCAATGAGTAGTAATTTACGAACCAGTCGAGCATTTTTTTGGTCGATGTCAGCGCTCATGGCGTTATAGCCTTGATGACTGCAAATGCGTAAATACTAATCGCTATGATGGCGAATAGCAGAGCAGTTAAATAATTTTTAGTTTTAATATTCATGAGAATAAGTTAATGCGCTATCAGAGTAGCGCATTGTATTAATTAAAAATTACGCTTAAACGTGTTCGGTAGGAATTACGTTTGGCGGAGTAGTAAACGTGTGATAAGGCGGTGGTGAAGGTAATGTCCACTCCAAGCCATGTTTGTGAGCATCTTCCCAGACT
The DNA here is from genome assembly GCA_007280895.1 of Methylococcaceae bacterium. Lineage (GTDB taxonomy): Bacteria > Pseudomonadota > Gammaproteobacteria > Methylococcales > Methylomonadaceae > Methylovulum. The sequence goes on along the minus strand of QYQN01000034.1, from coordinate 296 downwards.
TCATCCGTTACTTTTTCACCAGTGCCACCACGAATAGTGTCAATGACAATGTATAAAAAGAGTAATTGACTAGCACCAAAAATGAAGCCGCCAATGCTTGAAATCATGTTCCAATCAGCAAATTGTACGGCATAATCAGGAATTCTGCGTGGCATCCCAGCTAAGCCAAGAAAATGCTGTGGGAAGAATAAAATATTGACTGAAATAACAGATAACCAGAAATGTAATTGACCAATTTTTTCGTTGTACATGTGGCCAGTCCATTTTGGTAACCAATAATAACCTGCGGCCATAAG
>QYQN01000107.1 GCA_007280895.1 Methylococcaceae bacterium | reverse complement strand
GCTTTACTGACTTTTGTATTGAGTGGTAATTGGGTTACATTGCCAAAAACAAATAAGTTTCGGTAGTCATTAATAAATTTGGCAAGTACATTATCACCTAAATTTGCACCTGATTTAACCTGAAATACGTGCATAACGGCTTCTTCTTCATCAATGTAAATACCATCCATGCCGCCATCGTGTGAGCCGTTGCCATTTTCAAGACTGGATACATTATCCATAACTTCATCAAACGTCAGATCAAGCACAGCAGCAATGGCTAGAATTTCAAAAGAAAAATCAGCGCTCAAGTTAAAACGCTTGCCTATGCGGTCAATAAAGCCATCAAGAAAGAGATCACGATTCATATTATGTCGTCTTATAGTTTATTGGTTTACGCCTAAAAAACGTTCGATAGTGCTCGCCGCAAATTCCAGCATTTCTATGGTCAAAGCCGGCTGCACACCGATCCAGAAGGTGTTGTTCATGACATTGTCAATGTTGGTTAGCTCGCCACTGAAACAGCAATTTGCAATTGTTTTTAGTGTATTCAGAACAAGGTCGTTTTTTTGAAAAATTAAAGTTAAATAAGCTTACAACTTAGCTGGGCTTTTGGAGCGCCTGATTCATATCTAATGTATGCAATCGGTTTAGTCGCTGCTTACGTATGCTGCTCGGAGTTGGAGGGCGATTCAAGAAATAAACCCCTTGCGTGTCAGATACGCGGTAATATCTTCAAAACTTGCCAAAACGAAACTGGCTTCTTCCATAATCAAATTCAGTCTCTCGATGCGGGCAGAGTTCTCTTCGGGGTAGTGAGGAGAAAACTTGTTGTGCAGCATGGCCGCAGTTCCCAAAGCTTCTGCGGAATGAATTGCACCGAGCTTTTACATTAACAAAGTCTTGTCTCGATTGGATTTGTCGCTGATATCTTCTTGCTCCAGAAAGGTAATACCCCTGAATAACTGCTCTTGAATCATCGTCACGCATTGCGAATAACGCAGAATCAACGCATAAACAGATTCTTCCTGGCTCTGATTGAATGCCGCTAATTGCGCCAGCGTTATAGGGATCAGGTAGGCATTTTTTTCTATTGAATAGCGCAATTTTTCTGTTCGTTGCCGACAGGCTTCAAGGCTGGACTGCAAGATAAGTTGCTCTTTTGTCATAACAAAATCCCTTGTTCAATGGCTATTTTGTGAATCGGCTGGACTGGCTGCCCAGAATTTTTGACCAACAAATCAACATGGGTGTCGCAATCAAGCTCCAGGCGATACTGCGTGCTTAGCTGTGTTTTCAGATCAATGGGGCTGCTGGCTTGCAAGTACACATCAATGTATCCACCACGGCGCAGGTCATCAGTACGCGATCCATAAAGATAAATTTGCCCAGCCGGATCCAGCGCACCCAGGATAGAGCGCAGTGCATGGAGTTCGGTTGAGTTTAAGCGCATGGCGATATTTGACTGTAACGCAGTTGCTCGCCTTCTTTGCGTGTAAAACCGACTGCGAGTAGAGTAGCTTGTGCGTGTTCCGGCAGGTATTTTAGGCTCATAGTTGAATGCCGGTTTGTCATGCAATCGCTAGCACACGAGCTGCGGGGGGTAGCAGCATCTTTCAATAGGATATCTATTTTTCTATCGCCAAGCTTGCGTATCAGCGAAACATAGAGTGCCCCGATCGTGGTGGCACGGTTGCCGACGGCGTGATCGGTTTCAAATAAAAGGTCAATGTCGCCGCCTTTTTTGGTATCGTCAGCACGCGAACCAAAAAGGATGACCCGCGAGTCATTGCCCAGCACGGCATGGGCAGTTTGTTTGATGGCTTGAATTTAGTCGTGGGTCAGGCGCATAGCGGTGTTTTGACTGATTAAAAAAATTAAAAAATAAGTCCCGGTACGTTTAACTCTTGCTGGAGGCTAGAGGGTGATTTCATCTATTACTCATCAAGCTTTAGCGCCACTACTTTTGCAAATGCCGAAAATTCTGCCAAGTGGTTTTTTACAATACTGTGAACAATGTGCCAGTTAATGTCATCGTAGTTATGTACTGCAATATTGCGAAAGCCAACGGCTTTTTTTAGGTTAAGTGTCAGTGTCGTAGTCAACAACCCTGCCTGTTCAAGTCTATCAAACGTTTGGTCCATCGTATCGGGCGGCGGTACATCCATATCTGAAATAAGATGTGCGCCGATGTCTACACATAACTGCACGGCTCGACTGAGGTTAAGCGAGACGATGTCTTGCAGATCATAGTCTGTGAGTAGTGCATCAACTTCCGCAGGGCACTTGGTTTCAATGCGTTGCAAGCAGCACCGCAGTGATTCCAGTTTTTGCTCAACTACTTCCCGATCCATGCGGCCCGCCTTTCTGCTAATATCCGGTAGCGATAGGGCATAAAATCGGCCTGTTCAAACAAATGCCGACTAATCAATCTTCCGTACTCACCATCGTTGCCGACCAGGCGACGACCATGTCGCACAATTTGCCCCAATAAAGGTTCGCCCACCACTTTTAAATCGATCAAATCAACCGGCCGACCTGTTTGCTCTGCCAAGGCGGCAATAATGTCCATTTTTTCAACCGTTGTTAGCGCCTGTTTGGCAGCTACAGCAATATCCAAATCACTGTCCGGGCGCGGTCGCCCTTCGGCGACCGACCCAAACATCAGCGCCAGCACCAATTGAGGAAAATGCATTAGCACTTCCTGTAGTTGCTTATTGATATCAGGCGCTGTCGTAGTCATGGCTTACGTTTTTATGCCTAGAAAGTTTTCAATGGTACTTACTGCAAACTCCAACATTTCTAGGGTCAAGGCCGGTTGTACGCCTATCCAGAAGGTGTTATTCATTACGTTATCGGTATTGATCAGATCACCACTAATACGGAAGTTGGCACCGATCATATAAGGTTGACGAGTCAGGTTGCCTGCAAATAATAACCGTGAGCCGATTTTATGTTCATCTAAATGGGTCAGTAATTCCAAGCGCGTAACAGGGCTATTGTCTTTTACCGTAATGGGAAAGCCGAACCAAGAAGGATCTGAATGTTCCGTTGCTTCGGGTAGTTCTAAAAAGACGGCACAGCTTTGTAGGCGGTTTTTAAGAAAAGCAAAGTTGTCTTTGCGGGCTTGAATAAATTGCGGTGCTTTTTCTAATTGTGCAACGCCACATGCTGCTTGCATATCAGAAATTTTAAGATTATAGCCTAAATGACTGTAGGTGTATTTATGGTCGTAACCTTTGGGCAGTTGACCCAGTTTAAAACAAAAACGTTTGCCGCAGGTGTTGTCTTTACCGGGTGGGCAGAAGCAATCACGTCCCCAATCACGAAAGCTTTCGGCGATGGTTTTTAGTTTTTTGCTGTTAGTAAATACCGCACCACCTTCACCCATGGTGATGTGATGCGCGGGATAAAAGCTTAGGGTGCCGATATCGCCAAAAGTACCGACCATTTGACCGCGATACGTGGTGCCTAACGCGTCACAGCAATCTTCAATTAACCAGAGGTTGTGCTTTTTACACAAGTCGGTGACCACATCCAGGTTAAACGGGTTACCCAAGGAATGCGCCAACATGATGGCTTTGGTTTTGGGGCCAATGGCAGCTTCTATTTTGCTGGCATCAATGTTGTGGGTTTTGGGATCGACATCCACAAACACCGGTACGGCGCCAAATTGCAGGATAGGGTTAACGGTCGTAGGGAAGCCCGCAGCCACGCCAATCACTTCATCACCCGGCTTGATGGCACGGTCGCCTAATTTGGGTGAAGTTAAAGTGCTAAAAGCCACCAAGTTAGCTGACGAACCGGAGTTAACGGTAATAAGGTGTTTTATACCAATAAAAGCGGCCAGCTTTTCTTCAAATTCTGCATTAAAGCGGCCAGTGGTTAGCCAACCATCCAACGAAGCTTCGACCATCAGTTTGAGTTCTTCAACGCCAAGTACCTTGCCTGACGGTGGGATAACGCTGGCGTCTGGAACAAAAACGGAGTTATTAAATTTATTCGCCGAAAAATTTTCAACGCTAAATGCCGTTACTTTTCGCAAAACTTCATCCAGCTTTTTTGTATTAAGGCTGGCAACTTTCCGGCAAATCTTGCTTTGTATGGTAATTATCTTATCAACACGAACTACACTTTCATGTTTTAATGTTCCTTGTGCCAGGTCAGTAGAGGAAATAGTGACTGCAGAAGTATCAAAGATATAAGAGTCAATTTCAGTGGTAATAAACGCTACGTTTATATCATCAAAAGAGCTACGATGGTTAATTCCAATGACCAAGCCGGGGCGAACTTTGCTACCTATTCGATTGGTATAAGGAAAATCTAAAAGAACAATATCACCGAGTTTTAACATCAAATAGATCCTCCCAATCAACATTGTTATCATCGTCGGTATCAAAAAAACTGGTCAATCCGATGGTCTTAAAATCCTGTTCAGCAGTGGACGTTGCAGCAAAAAAAGATTGAGCTACTCCATTTGTTTGATCATTTTTATCCAATACAATAACAAACAGCTCTGCCTCAACAACGTCAACTAATGGCGTTAATAGCTGAACATGCCCTTCTTTATAAATTGCTTTTACAGCTTGCATGTAAAATCTCCTTTATTCATTTGATAAGCTGAAATTTGCGCTAAGGTTACTGCTTTCATGTCTACATCTTGTTGATATTGTTTTTGCCAAGCCACGATTTTGGCGAGTGCTTCATCTAAGTGCCACTTTGGATGCCAGTTTAAACGTGTTTTAGCTTTGGAACATTCCAACTTAAGGTAGTTAGCTTCATGCGGATGATTTCCTTCATCAAGCAACCAACTTGCACCCTCCCCCCATACGTTGGTTAATCTTTCTACTATCCATTGCACAGGTTTGGCATCTTCATCATTGGGGCCAAAATTCCAAGCTTCTGCATAAATGGCTCCATCAGTGTAGAGTTTCTCAGCTAAAAGTAAGTAACCTGATAGGGGTTCTAACACATGCTGCCAAGGTCTTATTGCATGTGGATTACGAATATTAACAGATTGACCATTGCTGATAGCACGCATTATATCGGGTATTAATCTGTCCTCTGCCCAATCCCCGCCCCCGATCACATTTCCAGCTCTGGCAGTGGCTATGGCGACACCATGTTGTTGATAATTGTCTGGATGAAAATACGAGTTGCGGTAGGCGGCTGTGACTAATTCCGAACATCCTTTGCTGTTACTGTAAGGATCATGTCCTCCCATGGGTTCATTTTCTCTATACCCCCAAGCCCATTCACGATTTTCGTAACATTTGTCAGTAGTAATATTAACAACTGCTTTCATACCGGTTGTGTTACGCACAGCTTCAAGTAAATTAACCGTGCCCATAACATTAGTGGAATAGGTTTCAACTGGGTTTTGGTAAGAATAACGAACTAACGGCTGTGCAGCCATGTGAAGAACAATTTCTGGTTGATGTGTAGCAAAGACTGACTGTAGTTTATCCAAATCACGAATATCACCAATAATGCTGGTCATACCTAGTCCAACGTCAGCTATTTCAAATAAACTTGGCGTAGTAGGGGGGGGTAAGGCGTAACCTATCACCTCTGCCTGCATATTTTGCAACCAAAGAGCTAACCAACTGCCTTTAAAGCCTGTATGACCGGTTAACAAAACTTTTTTATTGCACCAAAATTCGGGATTCATGACCAAATTTTCCATGGTGCTTGGCCTGTTTGCCATAATTCTTCAAGATGCAGTTTATCTCGTAAGGTATCCATGGGTTGCCAAAATCCTTGATGAGGAAAAACAGCTAATTCACCTTCTTCAGCCAAACGTTCTAAGGGTTCGCGCTCCCATGTTGTGTTATCATCAGCGATATAGTCGATAACCTTCGGCGAAAGTACAAAAAAGCCACCATTGATCATGGCACCATCACCTTGAGGTTTTTCTTTAAAACTGTTTACTTTTTGATTTTTAATGTCTAAGGCACCAAAGCGTCCTGGCGGCAAAACACCTGTTAATGTGGCTTTAACTTGTTGTTGTTTATGAAAAGCAATTAATTCTGAGATATTAACATCACTTACGCCATCACCATAGGTTAAACAAAAGAACTCTTCATCTTTAACGTAGTCTTTGATTTGTTTAACACGCCCACCCGTCATAGTATTTTCACCCGTATCAACTAAGGTGACTTTCCAAGGTTCGGCATACTGCTGATGGACTTCCATTTTATTATTTTTCATGTCGAATGTTACATCTGACATGTGTAAAAAATAATTAGCAAAATACTCTTTTACTACATAACCTTTGTAACCACAGCAAATAATAAATTCATTTACACCATGCTGGGAATACACTTTCATGATATGCCATAAAATGGGTTTACCTCCAATTTCAACCATTGGTTTAGGTCGAGTTGATGTTTCTTCACTGATACGCGTACCTAAACCACCTGCTAAAATAACTGCTTTCATAGAGACTGCCTTAGATTAAGTTTAAATTTTGGTTGTGATATTTATGATTTTGGGCATAGTAAAATATCCTAGTGAGTACAAACTTAAGTGCATCTCATCATCGCTTCACCACTGGCCATCACCAAATCCTATGCTTCCTGAAGTTGTTCACGATGCTTTTCCATGTTTTTTACAACATTATCAAAAGCTAGGTTAAATCTACACAAGCACTGTTATAAGCATAAGTATCTACACAACATTTCCCAAGAATTGCTGTGCAGTCGCTTTTAAAGCCTCCAACTCCACTTGAGAGTAGGCCTCCATAATTTTGGACATGGCCAGGAAAACCCATAAGCCCGCCAATAATGCGGGATTGCTG
>QYQN01000115.1 GCA_007280895.1 Methylococcaceae bacterium | reverse complement strand
TGGTAAGGAATTATGATTTCTTTTTATAAATATCCTGCCAATATTCTTTTTTGAGCAAGTAGGCAATAATCAAAAATATCACTAAGAAAAAGATGACGTATTTTCCCAAACTACGTCTTTCTTGTTGCATGGGTTCACCGACATAAACAAGAAAATTAACTAAATCATTAACAAATTGATTGAATTCTCGCTCAGTGAGTTGACCATTTTCTTTGGATACTAGTTCCGTGTAGCCACCCCAAATAGTTTTTCTATGCTCGGCTTGTTGATCGCCTTGTAATTGCCAAAGCGGGTTAGGCATCGCGGTGTCTTCAAAAACTAAATTGTTTACGCCAAAGGGTCGAGTTGTATCAATATAATAACTTTTTAAGTAACTGTATAACCAATCTGCACCACGTGACCGCGCAATCAAGGATAGGTCAGGCGGTTGTGTGCCAAACCATTTTTCTGCGTCATGTTTATTCATGGCACTTTGTAAACGGTCATAAATTGAGGCACCATCAGGGGCAATTTCTTTAAGTACGATGTTTTGATCTACAGAGGTATCAATAGCAATACGTAAATAGCGCATGTATTTAGCTGAGTGACAACCTAAACAATAAGTAACGAAATGTTTTGCTCCGCGTAATAACGAGGTTTTATCTGCTACGTTGATCCTAGCTTCTTGTAAGGGCACCGTTTCAGAAGCGTAACCTGTCACGGTGAGCGCAGTAAATAAAATTAAAGTGAGTAAGAATTTCATAGTGTGGGCGCTCATATCAGTCAAGACTTGTTATTATTTTTTTAAGCCAGCGTGTCAGTACATGGGAAATGCCTTCAGCAGTGGGACGTCGGCTAAAAAATGAACTTCTAAAGGCAGGGTCGCCAATTTCTGTGCCGGTGTTTTTTACTTCGCTGAGTTCATCGAGTAAGGCTGGTAAGTGTTCTTCAAAAGTATGTAGCTGTTCTTCAAGGCTATGTTCTTCGGTAACGCGGGTAGGGAGTGGTTTGGTTTTTTCCCAACGGGTGTAGATTGGCATCAGAATAAAAAAGCCAAAATAAACCACGGTTAAGATTCTGGCAAAAAAAGTTAATTCTGGTGTGGCAGGTTGGGTGCCTAGATACCCTAAGCCAATGAAGCTCAGCACTAACAGAACGAGGGCTTTTTTAAAGATGCCTCCACGATAGCGTATTGAACGTACTGGATTACGATCTAGCCAAGGTAATAAAAACAGCACCACAATTGCGCCGCCCATGCCAATAACGCCTGCAAATTTGTCTGGAATAGCACGTAAAATCGCGTAGAAAGGGGTGAAATACCAGACGGGAGCAATATGTTCAGGCGTTTTTAAAGGATCTGCTGGAATAAAGTTAGCGTGCTCTAAAAAATAACCGCCCATTTCAGGCATATAAAAAATAACCGTGGCAAAAAATAGTAAAAATACGCCTACGCCCACGATGTCTTTTACAGTGTAATAAGGGTGAAAAGGAATGCCATCGAGTGGAATACCTTGTTCATCTTTGTATTTTTTTATGTCGATACCATCAGGGTTGTTAGAGCCCACTTCATGCAAGGCAACAATGTGCAAAAACACGAGCATGACTAAAATGAGGGGAACAGAAATTACATGAAAGGCAAAGAAGCGGTTTAAGGTTGCATCTGAGACCACGTAATCACCTCGCACCCACAGTGATAAATCATCACCAATGATGGGGATTGCACTGAATAAGGAAATGATCACTTGCGCGCCCCAATACGACATTTGTCCCCATGGTAATAAATACCCCATGAACGCCTCTGCCATTAAACAGACAAACAAGAGCATCCCAAAAATCCATACTAATTCTCTTGGTTGTTTAAACGAACCGTACATCAGTCCTCTAAACATGTGTAAATAAATGACAATAAAAAATGCTGAGGCACCCGTGGAGTGCATATAGCGAATTAACCAGCCCCAATCAACTTCACGCATGATGTATTCAACAGAATCAAACGCTAGCTTGGCGTCTGGTTTGTAATTCATGGTTAATAAAATGCCGGTAATAAATTGATTAACTAAGACTAATAACGCGAGTGAACCAAAAAAATACCAAAAATTGAAGTTGCGTGGCGCATAGTAATGCGTCATGTGTTCGTTCCACACTTTGGCGAGGGGGAAACGTTCTAATATCCAGTTGCCGCATAGCGCTAGGCGATTGATTTTCATGCTTTAGTGTCTCCGGTAATGTCACCAACAATGATTAGATTGTCTGAAAGATAGCGGTAAGGCGGTATCTCTAAATTAGTTGGTGCAGGCACACCTTGGTAGACACGACCTGCAAGATCAAACCAAGAGCCATGACAGGGGCAGAAAAAGCCACCTTGCCATTTATCACCTAAGTCATTAGGGGCAATTTCAGGACGAAAGGTTGGTGAACAGCCCAAATGCGTACATAAGCCGACGGCGACAAAAATTTCTGGTTTAATTGAGCGTACCGAATTTTTGCTTTCTTCTGGTTGAAGTGAGTTATTGGAATTTGGGTCAGCTAAGTCGCCTTCCAGCGTTTTTAATTTTTCCAAAACAGCGGGGGTTCGATTAAGAATCCATACTGGCTTACCGCGCCACGCAACCCGAATTAATTGCCCAGGTTCAATTTTACTGATGTCAATTTCAACGGGTGCGCCCGCTGCCAGTGCTTTGACACTTGGACGCATTTGCGCAAGAAATGGAATGGCCAAATAACCTGTGCCTACTGCGCCAACTACGGTCAAAGCTGAGGTTAAGAATTGGCGTTTAGAAATGTCTACGCCTTCATTTATCATTATAAAACTCTCCTTAATGTGGTTGTGCTTTGCCGCACAGTATCTCAGGGCAAATATACCACTAGAGCCTAGTGGATTTGAAGTGCTTGTGTATAAATTGTTTACTTATTATCAACCAATATTGAACAATAGTTGATATTTATGATGATTGCTTAATTTATAGTGGTCAGCGCAGTAGTTAAGGCGCTAATGAACGCCTTGTTTTCTGCTTCGGTACCTATGGTGACACGCAAGCAATCTTGCATTAAACCACCTTGTGAGTGCATGTTTTTAATTAATACACCTTGCGTTTTTAAGTGTGCATGAATCCGATCTGCTTGCTGCGCTGCGGTTTTAAATAAAATAAAATTAGCGGCACTGGGAAACACTGTTAATTCAGAGTGGGCTTGAAGTTGTTCAAATACCCACTGTCGATGTTGACAAATTAATTGGGTTTGTTCTGTAAAGACGTGTTTGTGAGACAGCGCAAACTCCGCAGTGACTTGTGTTAATACATTGATATTATAGGGTAAACGGATTTTATTGAGTTGGCTGATAATATCTGTATGCCCCATTAAATACCCCAAGCGTAAACCTGCTAGTCCCAATTTTGATAGCGTGCGCATGATTAATACGTTTTTATAACGCTGTAATTCTGGTAAAAAACTGGCATTGGCGAAGGGGGCATAGGCCTCGTCTATCACGACTAGACCGGTGCTGGCGTTAATAATGGTATGAATATCTTCCGCCTTAAATAAATTGCCCGTTGGATTATTTGGGTAAGCAATAAAAATAATTGCAGGCTGATGGCTCTGAATGAGATGCAGAGTGTGGGCAATATCTAAGGAGAAATCTTCTGCGTGTAAGGACGGTGCAAAATACGCCAAATTTAAACTTTGGCTGATTTGTTTATACATCACGAAACTGGGGGCAGGCGCTAATACTGCTTGTGTGGGCGTTAAAGCCATTAACAGTAATTGAATGAGTTCATCTGAACCATTGCCTAAAAGCATTGCAACCGATTCGGGAATTTCATCATGACCACGCAGGGTTTCAATTAAGCGCGTTGCTTCTGGATCAGGGTAACGATTTAATGCGCAGCTGCGCAAGGAAGTTAACCAGTGTTCGGTCAGTTCGGGTGGCCAATGATAGGGATTTTCCATCGCATCAAGTTTAATAAATCCGTGTGCATCAGCAACTTTATACGCTGACATGGACTGAATCTCTGCACGAAATAGTGAGGAAATTAAGGAGGTTGTGGACATAAAAGTATGATTGCCTGAGTAAAATAAAATTCAACAATCAATTGCTTTACAGTGTTTAAGTGTAAGGTAATTAATCACGAATGCGATATTCAGCTGAACGAGCATGAGCAGTGAGTTGTTCACCGCGTGCTAAGCGTGACGCAATTTTTCCTAGCTGATGTGCACCTTCTTCGGAGCAATGAATGATGCTGCTACGTTTTTGAAAATCATATACACCAAGCGGTGAGGAAAAACGTGATGTGGTTGAGGTCGGTAAGACATGATTAGGTCCAGCACAATAATCGCCTACCGCTTCAGCCGTATGTCGACCTAAGAAAATAGCCCCTGCATGTTCAATCTGTGCGCATAAGGTTTCGGGATCAGCCACCGAAAGCTCAAGATGTTCGGGTGCAATTTGGTTAGCAATGGTGACGGCTTGAGCTAAATCAGTCACTAAAATAAATGCTCCGCGTTGTTGTAAGGAGGTTTTAATAATGTCGGCGCGTTCCATGGTGGGTAATAGTTTCGCTATGCTTTGTTTTACCGCTGCGAGAAAACTTTTATCCTGACTGATTAAGATGGCTTGAGCCTGTTCATCATGTTCTGCTTGAGAAAATAAATCCATGGCAATCCAGTCTGGATTGGTTTTGCCATCACAAATAATCAAAATTTCTGAGGGGCCAGCAATCATATCGATACCCACTTTACCAAATACTAATTTTTTGGCAGTGGCAACATAAATATTGCCAGGGCCAACAATTTTAGCCACTGCTGGAATGGTTTCAGTGCCATAGGCTAAGGCGGCAATTGCTTGGGCTCCGCCAATGGTAAAGACCTGATCAACGCCTGCTAAATGTGCTGCCGCTAACACTAAAGGATTGGTTTCACCATGAGGGGTGGGTACAACCATGACCAAATGTTTAACTCCCGCCACTTTGGCTGGTATGGCATTCATTAACACAGATGATGGATAGGCTGCTTTACCGCCTGGAACATACAAGCCTACACGCTCAAGTGCAGTGATTTTTTGTCCTAAGCGTGTGCCGTCTGCTTCGGTGTAGTACCAATCTTGTAGTTTCTGATGTTCGGCATAAGCACGGATTCGTTGAGCGGCTACGCTAAGCGCTTCACGTTGTGGCTCTGCTAAGCTTTGCCACGCAGTCTGTAAGCAATCTGGCGATAATTCAAGCTGTGCGGCATCGTTAACAGTGTAGTGATCAAATTGTTGAGTGTAGCCAAGTAACGCCTGATCGCCCTCACGACGAACGTGCGCAATAATCTCTAGTACACGTTGTTGAACGGTTATATCTTCATGTTCGGTAAAGCTTAGTAATTGGCTTAATTGATTAGCAAATTGGCTAGCATTAGCATCAAGTTCAGTTAAGGTAAGATTTATCATGAGTTACGTGTGTGTAGCGTGTGTTCAAATTGTTTGATAAGCGTAACGATAGCGGTGTTTTTCATTTTCATTGCCGCTTTATTAACCACTAAGCGTGAGCTAATGTGCATGATTAATTCGCGTGGTTCTAAATGATTGGCTTTTAAAGTATTGCCTGTTTCTACTAAATCAACAATACAATCTGCTAAGCCCACTAACGGGGCTAATTCCATCGAGCCATATAATTTAATGATGTCAGCTTGCATGCCAAGGCTGGCAAAATAACGTTCTGTGATGTTCACATATTTTGTCGCGACACGCAGGCGACCTGTTAACGGTGGCGCGTCTTTGTGCGCAGCGGTCATTAAGCGACAACGAGCAATGTTTAAATCTAAGGGTTCATATAAGTTTTCTGTGCCGTGTTCTACTAACACATCTTTGCCGGTAATGCCTAAATCTGCGGCGCCATATTCAACAAAGGTGGGCACATCTGTGGCACGAATGATGATTAATTTAACGTCGTCGCGCGTGGTGTCTAAGATTAACTTTCTGCAAGTCTCTGGATTATCGGTTGGGATAATTCCTGCTTCTGCTAAAAAGGGTAGGGCTTCTTCATAGATTCTGCCTTTGGAAATGGCAATAGTAAGCATGCTAATGTCCTATTTGGCAACGCGGCGAATAGTGGCGCCAAGTTGAGTGAGTTTTTCTTCGATATGATCATAACCCCGATCAATATGATAAATTCTATCGACAAGCGTGCTGCCTTCTGCAACTAAGGCGGCAATGACTAAACTGGCTGAAGCGCGTAAGTCAGTTGCCATAACGGGTGCACCAGTTAGTTTTGGGATACCTGTACAAATGGCGGTATTGGATTCAAGTTTGATATCTGCACCCATGCGTTGCAATTCTTGTACATGCATAAAACGATTTTCAAAAATGGTTTCAGTGATGATGCCCACGCCTTCAGCAATCGTATTTAAAGCAATAAACTGAGCTTGCATGTCCGTTGGAAAGGCAGGGTAGGGAGCGGTTCGAATTGACACAGCTTTGGGTTTTTTGCCGTGCATATCTAATTCTATCCAATCATCTCCGGTGGTAATTTCTGCACCTGCTTCAATCAGTTTATCAAGCACTGCATCCAGGGTGTTGGGTTGAGTATTTTTAAGCTTAACTTTACCACCAGTAATTGCAGCAGCTACTAGATAAGTACCTGTTTCTATTCGGTCAGGTAAAATGGTGTAATGAATGCTTTCTGTACCGAGTTCATCAACGCCTTCAATGGTTAAAATGTCGGTACCAACCCCAGTAATTTTGGCGCCCATTTTATTTAGAAAGTTGGCTAAGTCTGTGACTTCAGGTTCTTTAGCGGCATTTTCAATGATGGTGATGCCTTCCGCTAAGGTGGCGGCCATCAGTAAGTTTTCAGTGCCGGTAACGGTTACTTGTTCAAGCACTAAGCGGCAGCCTTTTAAACGCGTAGCGGTGGCATTGATATAGCCATTTTCAACGCTGATTGTCGCGCCCATTTTCATTAGACCGTTAATATGGATATCCACTGGACGTGTGCCAATGGCGCAGCCGCCAGGCAATGACACATGTGCTTCTCCAAAACGCGCTAACAAGGGGCCTAAAACAAGAATAGATGCACGCATCGTTTTCACTAATTCATACGGTGCTTCAAAGCTAGTGATGGTACGACTATCCACTTCGATATTCATTTTTTCATCGACCAATAAACGCACGCCCATGCGCCCTAACAGCTCCATGGTTGTGGTGATGTCGTGTAAATGGGGGATGTTGCCTATCGTTACCGGTTGTTTTGATAACAGAGCCGCCGCTAAAATTGGTAAGGCAGCATTTTTAGCACCGGAAATACGAAGTTCGCCCGAAAGAGCTTTGCCGCCAGTAATAATGAGTTTATCCATGAGTGTGTTAAATCCTATGCGATGACGCCGTGATGTCGGTGCTCATCATGAGTTGATAAATAATAAGGTGGTATAAAGTACGCCTAGACTCGCTAAGTGCTCAGTAAACAATGATGAATCTATATCTTGTCCTTCTTTGTGTAGGGTTGAATAGGCGCAGCTTATTTTTATTTTTCACCCTGCGTGTAACAAGGGAATATTAATTGCTCGGCTCAACAAAATAATTTAAATCATCCAAGCCACTTAGTTTTGCAAGATTATGCATTTGTTGAGGGATATGCTTAAAATTAAGTGCCAAACGTTGGCTCCGAGCATATTTAATCCATTCGATCATTAACGCAAGTCCGGCGCTATCAATGGTTTCAATCCGACTTAAATCCACCGTAATTATTTTCGCAGCGCTAAGTAAGGTTAATGATTTTAACGTTTCATGCGTAATATTGCGCAAGCTAAGGTTGCCGGTCACACTGAAATTGCCAGTGCCTTCGTCAATAATGTGTAGTGCATTCATTCCTTTGACTCGCCTTTTTCTTCAGCCGCTTTAAACAAGAATTGCCCAATAGCTTTTTCTAAAATAATGGCGGGTTGGGTGATGTCTATTTTGCCATTGTCGGTTAAATAACTATCAGAACCACCCGGTTCTAAATTGACATATTGTTCGCCTAATAGGCCCGACGTAAAAATACTTGCCGTAGTGTCATCAGGTAGCGTGTTGTATTGTTGATTAATGTGCATCGTTACGACGGCTTGATAGGTTTTAGTGTCAAAATAAATGTCACTGACTTGACCAATTTTAACCCCAGCCGCAGACACCGCTGAACGTACTTTTAAACCACCAGTATTTTCAAAGCGAGCTGTGATTGTATAGCTTTCATCCTGCGAAAATGCACTTAAATTGCTTACTTTTAAACTGAGAAAAAATAATCCTGCGATACCGGCGGCAACAAATAAACCAACTAAAGTATCTTGATTACGAGATGGCTGCATGTTAATGGTCTCCAAACATCAGTGCGGTAAGAATAAAATCAAGTCCTAAAATACTGAAAGCAGAATTGACTACAGTACGGGTGGTGGAACGGCTAACCCCCTCAGAGGTTGGCACGCTGTCGTAGCCTTCAAATAAGGCAATCCACGTAATGACAAAGCCAAACACGATACTTTTTATTACGCCATTGATAATGTCGTCTTGAAAATCTATTTTTGCTTGCATTTGTGACCAATAAGCGCCGTCATCTAAGCCTAATAAACCAGAGCCAACCATATATCCGCCCAAGGTACCAATGGCGCTAAACAATGCAGCAAGTAAGGGCATTGAAATGCATCCAGCTAGAAAACGGGGGGCAATAATGCGTTTGAATGGATCAATGGCCATCATTTCCATGCCTGACAATTGTTCAGTAGCTTTCATTAAGCCAATTTCCGCTGTTAAGGCAGAACCAGCACGACCGGCAAATAATAATGCTGACACCACTGGACCAAGCTCTCGTACTAAGGAGGCGGCAACCATTACGCCTAAGGACGCTTCAGCACCAAATGCAGAAAGCGTGTAATAGCCTTGCAAGGCTAACACCATACCGACAAATAAGCCGGAAATGGTAATGATTAAAAACGATAATACGCCAACGGAATAAAGTTGCGCCATTAATAATCTTGGACGCGCCACAACGCTAAACAGATAACTCAGCGTTTGCAGTAAAAAACCAGTGCCGCGACCAACTTTACTAAAGCTGTTACGGGTGTAAGCACCTAAGTGTTGTAAGCTATTTATCATCAGTGTGTTTAGTAGCGTTTTCCAGATGAGAGAAGATCGTCAAGGTAATTTTTGGCAGGGTAATGGAAATGCACAGGACCATCTGCAGCACCTGTTAAAAATTGCGTCGTCCACGCGGAGGAAGACTGGTGCATTTCTGTTGGTGTGCCTTGGTCAATTATTTTGCCATCAGCAATAAGATACATGTAATCTGCAATTAATGAGGTTTCATGAACATCGTGCGAGACAATGATGCTGGTTAATCCTAAGGTATTGTTTAACGATTTTATCAGATGCGCGAGGACGCCCATTGAGATTGGATCTTGTCCAGTAAACGGTTCGTCATACATTATCATCATAGGATCTAAGGCAATGGCGCGCGCTAAAGCGATGCGTCTGCCCATGCCGCCTGATAATTCATTAGGCATCATTTCTTTTGCACCACGCAATCCTACCGCTTGTAATTTCATTAATACTAGGGTACGAATGAGTGCTTCAGGAAGCTGTGTATGTTCGCGTAACGGTAGCGCAACATTATCAAAAACAGTTAGGTCGGTAAGTAAGGCTCCACTTTGAAATAACATTCCAATACGTTTACGCAGGGTATATAAATCAGCGCGACGCAGGGAATGAACGTTTTGATTATCAACACTAATAGTGCCTTGGTCTGGACGCAACTGACCGCCAATTAATTTCAATAAAGTGGTTTTTCCTGTGCCACTAGGTCCCATGATGGCGGTGATTTTACCACGCGCTAGATCAAGAGAAATGTCATTAAAGATGATTTTTTCACCACGAGAAAAAGAAAGATTTCTTATAGAAACCAAATTATTCGAAGGAAGACTATTGTTATCCATTCACGGTTCAAGATAATAGGGTAAACATTAAATCGCCTATTTTGTACGAGTCATTGTTGTTTAGTCAATCAATTGTAGTGCTTGTTGTGGTAATACTTTTGGTTAAGCGGGCGCGACCAAGAAATACACTTACTAACGAAAGTAAAAATTATTTTTTTATTCTAGGTGAATTACGCATAAGCTAAGTAGGCGTGGCATAATATTCAGCTTAATTAATAACGTGATGATGATACGCTAACTACGGTTACATTTAGTTCTTGTGGCTTAGTCTGACAATAATCATAAGCTGTTGATGTAAAGTATTTTAGTCATCTACCTATTGAAGAAAATGAAATTAAACGATCAAAGATTGCGTGAATTGGGTTTAGCCGTTATTCAAGTAGAAATGCAAGCTGTTGCTAAATTAGTTGAGCAAATTAATGATAATTTTGTCTTTGCCTGTAAGTTATTATTTGCCTGTAAAGGGCGTGTTGTGGTTACTGGCATGGGTAAGTCTGGGCATATTGCTGGCAAAATCGCCGCAACCTTAGCCAGCACTGGAACGCCAGCTTTTTTTGTGCATCCAGGGGAAGCAAGTCATGGTGATTTAGGCATGATTACCAAGCATGATGTGGTGATGGTGCTATCTAATTCTGGTGAAACGACTGAAGTCCTCACTATCTTACCGATTATCAAGCGGCTTAATGTGCCGTTGATTGCTATCACAGGCAATCCAGAGTCAACGCTTGCAAAGTTTGCCACCACATTTCTTAATGTTGCCGTAGAGCAAGAAGCCTGTCCTTTGGGATTAGCGCCTACGTCAAGCACCACCGTCGCGTTAGTCATGGGTGATGCCTTGGCCGTGTCACTTTTAGAAGCAAGAGGGTTTACCCGTGATGATTTTGCTTTATCGCATCCAGGTGGTAGCTTAGGACGACAATTATTATTGCGTGTAGAAGATATAATGCATGTTGGCGACGCTATTCCGTCTGTGCCACAAACTGCGTTAATCAGTTATGCTTTATTAGAAATGACAGAAAAAAAATTAGGCATGACTGCTGTGGTAGATAATGACAATGTGGTCATAGGGATTTTTACTGATGGTGATTTACGGCGCATGCTAGGACGCAATTTGGATATTAATCAAACAGCGATAACAGAGGTTATGACGCCTTACTGTGCAGTCATTTCTGCGGATATTTTGGCGGCAGAAGCCATGCAAATTATGGAGCAAAAGAAGATCAATGCACTGATTGTAGTGGATTCCAAACGTCATGCTTTGGGCGCATTGAATATGCATGATTTGCTTAAAGCAGGTATTGTTTAATTGCTAAAGGGTAGCTCAAAATGCAAACATTAATCGAAAAAGCAAAAAAAATTAGAATCTTAATCTTAGATGTAGATGGCGTATTAACAGATGGCAAGCTTTATTTTGACCTTGCCGGCAATGAATATAAATCCTTTCATGCTCAAGATGGTCATGGCATAAAATTATTGCAACAAACAGGCGTGAGTGTGGCGGTCATTTCTGGTCGAACTTCTACAAGTGTTGAGCAGCGTATGCAGCAATTAGGGATACAGCATGTTTATCAAGGTTATCAAGATAAGCAATTAGCGTTGACCGACATCATGGCACAGTTAAAAACCAATTTAGATGAAATTGCGCACGTGGGTGATGATTTACTTGATTTGCCGATTATGACTAAAGTTGGATTGGCGGTTGCTGTCAACGATGCCAATGATGCCGTAAAACATTATGCAGATTGGTGTACGCAGCGCAATGGCGGGCAGGGTGCGGTTCGAGAAGTGTGTGACTTTATTATGCAAGCCCAAGGGCATCTCAATGCCATAATTAAAAGCTATACGCAATGAGCTTGTTACTACGAGAGCATAGCAGTTTCATCTACGTAGCTGTGTTGGCGTTATTCAGTTGGATGCTGGTAAATATCTTTGAAATACAAGAAACACATTTATATGAAGCCTCTGCGCACAGTGCAGATTTTTATAGTAAGGGCTATGTAAAATGGACAATGAATCATCTAGGTCGGCTACATGAAAAATTAGAGGTTGCCGAGTTAATTCATTACAGTGATGATTTATCAACTAAAATGATTCAGCCACAGTTATCTATTTATACTGAGGATATTGGTTTAGCGCGTGCAGCATGGCAAATAACAGCACAGCAAGCTATGCTATATAAAACGGGAAAAGAATTATTATTAACAGACGATGTTCATATAATTAAAACGGATACCGCACTTAACGCGCAATTTCGTATTGACACCACAAATGTAAAAATTAACACAACAACACATTATTTTGAAACCAGCGAGTTTGCAAAGTTAACTCGTTATCCAAGTCAATTGACAGGCATGGGAATGCACGGAAGATTCGCTCAACCCATGACATTGGAGCTATTAAGTAATGTGAAAGGGATCTATGAAACAAGCAATCATTAAACCAGTGGCTAAGGCGTGGCATATGTTAGTTATGTGCTTAAGTGTAGTGGGCACGCCAGCGTTAGCTTTAGAGAGTGATGCCGACCAAGCCATTACCATTGATTCTGACACGGCAACGTATGATGATGCCGCTGAAATAAGCACTTATACTGGTAGCGTGGTATCAACGCAAGGCAGTATTCGTGTTGAGTCAGACAAATTAGTCGTGTATTTGAAAAAAGGGGATGCAGAAAAGTTAATCTTTGTAGGCAAGCCAGCTAAATTTAAGCAAACACCAAGTCAGGGCGGAGAAGATATTAAGGGCGAGGCGTTAACCGGTGAATATTACCCTAAACAAAAATTACTGGTATTAATCGATCAAGCCTCGGTGACGCAAGGTAATGCCATGTATACCAGTCAATTAATTGAATATGACATCAAAAGTGCGTTGGTTAAAGCTGGTGAAAAATCATCGGGAACCAAGCGTGTTCATGCTATATTAAAACCCAGAAAAGAAAAATAACATGAGTGTGTTAGCCGCGACACAGCTAGTAAAGTCTTATCATAAGCGCAATGTGGTCAATGGTGTTTCATTGCATATCAACACTGGCGAAGTCGTTGGTTTATTAGGCCCAAATGGGGCAGGAAAAACCACTAGTTTTTATATTTTAGTGGGCTTAATTAAGGCAGATAGTGGTGCGATTACCTTAGATGGAAATGATATTACGCTTCTTCCCATGCATCGTCGAGCGCGTTCGGGCATAGGGTATTTGCCGCAAGAAGCGTCGGTATTTAGAAAACTAAGTGTGGCTGATAATTTACGCGCAGTCATGCAAATTCGGGGTGAATTGTCCAAAAGTCAGATAGAAGACGCCATTGAAGCGTTATTAATGGAGTTTACTATTTCACATTTACGTAATCAACAAGCCTTAAGTTTGTCGGGGGGAGAGCGGCGTCGCGTAGAAATAGCCAGAGCCTTAGCGACTCAGCCACAATTTATCTTATTAGATGAACCCTTTGCAGGTGTCGACCCTATTTCGGTTGATGATATAAAACAGATTATTGTGCATTTAAAGAAACGGGGCATCGGCGTTTTAATAACCGAGCATAATGTTAGAGATACCTTAGGTATTTGTGATCGAGCTTACATCCTAAACGAAGGCAGGGTCATCGCTGAAGGCAGTGCCGCCAGCATTGTCGCAAATGAAGAGGTTCGCAAGGTATATTTAGGTGATAATTTTAGTCTTTAATAATGCTATAAATTCTTAATGTTCGTATTTACATGAAACAATCTTTAAATCTTCGACAAGGTTTGCAGTTAAGCATGACGCCGCAATTACAGCAGGCGATCAAATTACTGCAAATGTCTACATTGGATTTGCAGCAAGAAATCCAGCAAGCCTTAGAAACCAATATGATGTTGGAAGTGAATGAAGAGGAGTCTATCCCTTCGGCATTAGAAATCCAGCACGATAAAAAAGTTGAACGCTTAGATTCACAAACCAGCGAAGGTTCTCAAACAGATATTCCAGAGGAATTTGCTACCGATACTTCTTGGGATGATATTTATGAAAATGTCATCGAGTCAGCCGCGTATCAAAGTGAAGGTGTAGAGTACGAAGCGCAGCGCAGTTGTGCCGCGACGTTACAGGATCATTTACTTTGGCAATTAGAGCTAACGCCTTTTTCAGAACGAGATCATGCCATTGCCATTGCAATTATTGATTCTATTAATCAAGATGGTTATTTACTAAGCTCTATTGAAGATATTTATGTCTCGTTACAGCAGCATTTTGATGACTTAGAAAGTGATGAAGTGGCGGCTGTTTTGCATCGTATTCAACACTTTGATCCAGCAGGTGTCGGTGCCAGTGATTTAAGCGATTGTTTGCGCTTACAATTGTTACAATTGCCTGAAAACACCCTTTTTCGTAAGGAAGCATTAATTGTCGTAACAGAATATTTGGATTGGTTAGCTACACATGAGCAAACTAAATTAATGCGTAAACTAGGCTTAACCGAGCATCAGCTTAATGCCGTGGTCACTCTGATAAGAACCTTAGAACCAAAGCCAGGCACGCAAATTCAAGAAACTACCTCAGAATATGTTGTGCCAGATGTTTACGTCATCAAACAAAATGGCAGTTGGCAAACCGAACTTAATCCTGATATTGCTCCTAAGTTACGCGTGAATCCGATGTATTCAGCCTTAATTAAACGTGCTGATAACAGTAAAGATAATGTTTGCATGAAAGATCATTTACAAGAAGCACGTTGGTTTATTAAAAGCTTACATAGTCGCAATGACACCTTGTTGCGCGTTGCTCGATCCATTCTTGAAAAACAAACGGGCTTTCTTGAGCACGGGTCAGTAGCGATGAAACCAATGGTGTTGCGAGATATTGCAGAAGAATTAGCGTTACACGAATCGACCATTTCGCGGGTAACCACACAAAAATATATGCACACGCCCAATGGCATCGTAGAATTTAAATATTTTTTTTCCAGTCATGTATCAACCGAAGGTGGTGGCGAATGCTCTTCCATTGCCATTCGCGCGATTATCAAAGAATTAATCGGCAATGAAGATCCAATAAAACCATTGAGTGATAAAAAAATTGCCGATTTTTTAAACGAGAAAGGCATTCATGTTGCACGAAGAACAATTGCTAAGTACCGAGAAGCGATGTTTATCGCATCATCAAGTCAGAGAAAACGGCTGCTATAGCGTTTCACTCAAGTTACCTATCTAATAAAATTAAGGAGTTTTACCATGCAAATAATAGTAACAGGTCATCATTTAGAAGTTACTGACGCTTTAAAAGCGCATATTGATACTAAGTTTGCTAAATTAGCACGTCATTTTGACAATGTTACTGATGTTCATGTCATTCTAAGCGTAGAAAAATTAGTTCAGAAAGCAGAGGCAACATTACACATTAGTGGTGCCAAAATATTTGCTGAAGATCATCAAGAAGACATGTACGTAGCCATTGATGATTTAGTGGATAAATTAGATCGTCAAATTTTAAAACATAAAGAAAAAACCAATAATCATAGATAACTAATTAATCCAGTGAGTGGCTTTGTATATATCAAAGTCACCATGGCTGGGACAACACATAATGAAACTTCTTATTGTTAGTGGACTATCGGGCTCAGGCAAAAGTATTGCTTTAGATACTTTAGAAGACTGTAACTTTTATTGTATCGATAATTTACCGGTCACTTTATTAGAAGATTTTATTAATCATGTGATGTTGGTTGACAAAGTCACCTATGCTAAAACAGCAATCGGGATTGATGCCAGAAATCAAAGTGAAAGCTTGGTTTATTTTGCTGAAAATTTACAATTAATTCGTAGTAAAGGAATCGATTGCGAAGTGATTTTTATGCAAGCTGAAGAAGCCACTTTATTAAAACGGTACAGTGAAACGCGGCGACGTCACCCTTTAACAGATGTAAATATTCCATTAAAAGAAGCACTTAGAATTGAAAGGGAGATGCTTACTCCTATTGCACGTCATGCCAATGTGGTGATTGATACCAGTCGCACCTTATATCATCAATTGCGCGATCTCATTAGAGAACATATTGGTGAACGCGATAACTTGCAAATTTCACTTCAATTTCAATCGTTTGGTTTTAAGCACGGCGTGCCTTTAGATGCTGATTTTGTGTATGACGCACGCAGTTTACCTAATCCTCATTGGATACCGGAACTACGAATATTAACGGGCAAAGATCAGGCAGTGATTAATTTTCTTAATAAACAAGATAGTGTTCTTGAATTGTATCAAGATATTCATGACTTCTTAATACGGTGGATTCCTCGTTTTGAAGCCGAAGGTCGGAGTTATTTAACCATTGCCATAGGCTGTACGGGTGGTCAACATCGCTCGGTGTTTTTAATTGATGCCTTAGTTAAAGCATTTAAACAAACCTATCGGAATGTCATCATTAGGCATCGTGAATTACATTAGCAGCACGGCGTTTCGTTTCACCATTCCAACTAATGATGGGAACGTTTTTTAATCCACAAAAAATTAAAGAGGCAGTATGAGCAAAAAGACTCTGTTTGTAGGTTTATGGATAGCACTTTTTAGTTTATCAGTGCATGCAGAAAGTACCTTTAAAGTTTGTGCTGACCCGCTCAACCCGCCTTATTCAAGTAAGCAGAAAGATGGGTTTGAAAATAAAATAGCTCAATTATTTGCTGATGATTTAGGGAAAAAGCTGCAATTTTATTGGTTTCCACAGCGTATAGGTTTTATTCGCAATACCTTAATGGCTTCGGTGGATGAAACCGCTGTTGAGGCCAAAGAATACAAATGTGATGTCGTCATGAGTGTTCCAGCAAGCTCAGATATGACTTTAAACACAGACGCTTATTACCGCTCAACTTATGTTTTAATGATTGCTCAAGGTCGAGGTTGGGATGATATTACCGAGACTCAACACTTAGCTAAACTACCCTTAGCACGTCAAGATCAACTTAAAATCGCCATGTTTGATCGGAGTCCAGGGACAGCATGGTTGCAAAAACAAGGCTTATTAGCACAGGGTATTTCATATCAATCGATGACAGGAGACGATAGTAATAATACAGCCATGCAAATAGCTCAAGACTTTAACAGCAAAAAAATTGATATGGTCATTTTATGGGGGCCGATGGCGGCCTATGTGGCAACGCAAAGGCCAGCAGGAAGTTATGTCTTATTACCCATGACATCCAGTCATGATATAGCCTTTGACTTTTCAATGGCTATGGGGGTAAGAAAAAGTGATAAAGCCCTAAAGCAGATTTTAGATAAATTAATTGTTAAACATAAAGCTAAAATCTCTGCAATTTTGACAAGTTATCATATTCCTCTGTTACCCTTAGGGTCAGAAAAAAACCTAGATGACAAATATTAAAACTTTATTATCAGAGAGTTAATTATAATTATGGTTTTTATACTGTTTTTTCAGCATTATTTTTGTCTAAGTCTTCTATCTGCTGTTAAGTATTTACATATTGTAATATTAACGTTAATCAACGATAATACGCCTCCTTTAGTCGTAACGGCTAAACATCATGGTGATCGTGTTGGTCCTCTCGCAACGATACGCTGTAAACCCCGCCAGGCCCGGAAGGGAGCAACGGTAGCAGCAGATTCGTGTGCCGGGATGTGGCTAATACGGTTGCCGCCCATCTCTATTCAAGAGTTGAGCCTGCAATGAATAATTACCAGGTTCTCGCCAGAAAATGGCGTCCCCAAAATTTCAACCAAGTCGTTGGTCAAGAGCACGTCGTCACCTCGCTTGTTAATGCATTGCAACATCAACGTCTCCATCACGCGTATTTATTTACTGGCACACGCGGTGTGGGTAAAACAACCCTTGCACGCATTTTAGCTAAAGCAATCAATTGTGAGCAATTAGTTGATTTTAATCCCTGTGGTCATTGCGCTATTTGTAAAGAAATTGATTCTGGTCGTTATCTTGATGTGATCGAAGTCGATGCAGCCTCACGCACTAAAGTTGAAGACACCCGAGATTTACTTGATAACGCACAATATGCGCCCAATCAAGGTCAATATAAAGTGTACATTATTGACGAAGTGCACATGTTATCTGGGCACAGTTTCAATGCACTGCTAAAAACCCTTGAAGAACCCCCGCCACATGTAAAGTTTTTATTAGCCACCACTGATCCACATAAATTACCTATAACGGTATTATCGCGTTGTTTGCAGTTTAATTTAAAACGTCTATTACCTCAGCAAATCGCTCAACAAATGACATACATTTTAGAGCAAGAGGAAACACCGTTTGCTGCTCCCGCTTTAACTGTATTAGCACGTGCTGCAGATGGAAGTATGCGCGATGGCTTAAGTTTACTAGATCAAGCCATTGTTTATGGAAATGGGGCGGTTAATTTAGCTGATGTTAATGCCATGCTAGGGATGATTGAACAACACCCTGTGGAAGAGTTATTAGCCTTATTAGCACAGGGCAATGGTGAAGCACTATTAGATAAAATTGATCATATTGCCAGTGCCGCAATTGATTTTACAGAAGTTACCCAGCAACTATTGCATTTACTGCATCGTATCGCCTTAATTCAACACCTTCCAACGTTAATTGATGAAGACTATGACAGTCAGATGTTGCAAGAATTAGCTAAAAATATCACGCCAGAAGATACTCAACTTTATTACCAAATTGCCTTAATGGGGCAAAAAGATTTGCTGTTGGCGCCTGATCCACGTAGCGGTTTTGACATGTTAATGTTACGGATGCTGATTTTTAAACCAAAAACCTCAGCAACAAAGATAGCGGTTCCGCCACCGGCTAAACTGCATTCGGCAAGCTCTACACAAGCTAAGCCGCGCGTTACTGTAAGTGAAAAGCCAGTCGTGCATTATCAAGCAGAATCCAACCTACAGCCAAACTTCCCAGATAAGCTTGTCGACCACCTTGTCAGTCATGACAAGCAAGCCCAGACCATGCCATGGCAGGAAATGATTAGCGCGATGAAGCTGGAAAGCATCACCAAGCAATTAGCTCAACATTGTCAGCTAGGGGAGCGCGATGAAAACTCAGTGACCTTATTACTCAATGAAGGTCATGGCAATTTATTAACCGCTATGCGTCAAAATAAATTACAGGCAGCGTTGCAAGGTTTTTATAACAAACCTATAAAATTGAGTATTCAAATCACTACATCAGCCTTAAACACCCCAGCAGCCAAGATTACTCAAGACAGTGAAGCTCGACAGCGTGCTGCGGTGACGGAAATTCATGCTGACCCACTTGTGCAAGCCTTACAAGAAACCTTTGACGCACGTATTAATATCAGCTCAATAGAACCCATTACTAATAAATAACACTATTACGAGAAAAAATCATGAAAAATCCATTAGGTAATCTAATGCAACAAGCGCAAAAAATGCAGGAAGATATTAAAAAAGCACAAGACGACTTCGCATTAATGCAGGTTCAAGGTGAATCAGGGGGTGGTTTAGTATCAATTATCATGACAGGCAAACGTGAAGCAAGAAAAGTAACGATCGATGATTCTTTAATTGGAGAAGATAAAGATATGTTAGAAGATTTAGTGGCGGCTGCAATTAACGATGCTGTTAATAAAGTAGCAAAAATGAAAAAAGAAAAAATGACAGAATTAACTGCGGGTATACCTTTACCAGCAGGCTTTCAAATGCCTTTTTAACGCGACTATTTCAATGCAAAATAAAGGGATAATAGGGAAGTTAATCAAAGATTTAAGTTATTTGCCTGGCGTCGGTGCAAAAACTGCTCAACGGATGACATTTTATTTATTGCAGCGTGATAGAAAATCGGCAAGACGTTTAGCCGAAACCATCCTAGCTGCGATAGACACGATTGTTTATTGCCGCCAATGCCGAACATTTACCGAACATGAGCTGTGTGAGATGTGCAGCAATAAGCAACGCGATACGAGCCGCATCTGTGTTGTAGAAAATCCAGCAGATGTGTGGTCAATAGAACAAGCACGCGTATTTAATGGCTTGTTTTTTGTTTTGCATGGCCGTTTATCCCCTTTAGATGGTATTGGCCCTGAAGAATTAGGCTTAGCACAACTTGAGCAACAACTGGCAAGTGGACACATAAAAGAGTTGATTTTAGCGACGAACTCCACCGTAGAAGGTGAAGCAACAGCATATTATCTTAGTGATTTAGCGCAACAACACCACGTGCACGCCAGTCGAATCGCCCATGGAGTGCCCATGGGGGGGGAGTTAGAATATATTGATAGCGGAACCTTAACGCACGCATTTAATGGCAGAATAAAAATTTAACAGGAGCACGCGATGACAACAGAAACAGAGTGTTTATTTTGTAAAATGGTAAGGGGCGAGATTGTTCCAGAACGTGTGTATGAAGATGAACACCTGCTGGCATTTCGTGATATTAATCCGCAAGCACCTGTGCATATTTTGCTTATTCCAAAACAGCATATAGCCACCTTAAATGATTTACAAAATAAAGAGTTAGCTGGACGATTATTAATTCAGGTTGGCGCTATTGCAGCCCAAGAAAATCTTGCTGAAGACGGTTATCGCACCGTCATAAATTGCAATCAAAACAGTGGGCAAGAAGTCTTCCATTTACACCTTCATATCTTAGGTGGACGAAGACTAAACTGGCCACCAGGCTAGGTAACACAACACCCATGCCAAAGGGCTTGCGAAGCCAATGCCTCAACTTTGCAAGCCACTAATCTTAGTCAGCCAATTTAGCCTGAATAAAGCCCATTAATTCGGTCAAAGGCACTTCAATATTATCTTTAGTAGTTCTGGCTTTATATTCAAAGACATTTGCATCTAAGCCTTTATCGCTCAAAATAATGCAGTGTGGAATGCCAATTAATTCCATATCAGAAAACATAAAACCAGCGCGCACCTTACGATCATCTAATAACGTTTCAATACCCGCCGCATTGAGTTGTGCATAGATTTGTTCAACTGTTGCTTGTAACCGCTGTGACTTGTGTAAATTCATTGGACACAGGGCAACCTGAAACGGTGCTAAATGCGATGGCCAGACAATTCCTCGCGCATCATGATGTTGCTCAATAGCTGCCGCTACAACCCGAGAAATTCCAATACCATAGCATCCCATTAACATAATTTGATGTTTGCCAGTCTCATTAATAATGCCCGCTTTCATCGCCTCACTGTATTTAGTGCCTAATTGAAAAATATGCCCAACCTCAATACCACGCGCTAAGGTAATTTCACCTAAGCCATCTGGACTTAAATCACCCGCCACAACATTACGAATATCATGAAACGCATGATCAGCAATCGCCTGTTGATAAAACGCCATCGTTTTAGGATCACTTAACCAATTGCAGCCACGGAAATGAAAACCTTCTTCATTAGCACCGCACACAAAATCAGTTAAATAGCGTGTATCAAGATCAAAAATAACGGGCAAAGCTACGTCCAATACAGGGCCTAAAAACCCAGCAACGCAACCATGATGCTGAGCAATTTCAGTTTCAGTAGCAAAACGGAAGGTGCCAAGCAGTTTTGTTAATTTAATTTCGTTAAGTTCATGATCGCCGCGTAAAAAGACATTGTAAAATTGTTCAGAAACACTGCCATCTGCTGCGTCAATACTACGCATAATCGCTAAGGTTTTAAGTACTTTCTGCGCAGGCACAGCTAAAAACTCTGTCAATTCAGCAATGGTTTTTTGCGTAGGCGTGGCGACTTTAGCAAATGTTTCGCAAGGTTCTGCTAAGGTTTGTGCCACCACTAAGGCCTTAGCACTTTCCACATTAGCGGCATAATCACTGCCAGTTGAAAACGCAATAGCATCTTCGCCAGAGTCAGCTAAGACATGAAACTCATGAGATACTGCACCGCCAATAGCGCCTGAATCAGCAATCACTGCACGAAAATTTAAACCTAAAAAGGTAAAAATATTTGTGTACGCCTGATACATACGATCGTACGTTTCTTGCAAAGACGCTTGGTCGCTATGAAAAGAATACGCATCTTTCATAATAAACTCACGACACCGCATAACACCAAAACGAGGGCGAATTTCATCGCGGAATTTAGTTTGAATTTGATAAAAAGTAATAGGTAATTGTTTATAACTTTTTAATTCATTACGAGCTAAATCAGTAATGATTTCTTCATGGGTAGGTCCTAAACAAAAGTCGCGATCATGACGATCTTTTAAACGCGCCAACTCAGCACCATAATGCTGCCAACGACCTGTTTCTTGCCATAGTTCAGCAGGTTGTAAGGCGGGCATAAGCACCTCAAGCGCTCCCGCTTTAGCCATTTCCGCACGGGTAATTTGTTCAACTTTACGCAAGACGCGAAGCCCCAAGGGCAGCCACGTGTATAAACCAGCCGCTAATTTTCGGATTAAACCTGCACGAATCATCAATTGATGACTTGCAATTTCAGCATCGGCAGGGGTTTCTTTAACAGTATTGAGAGGAAATTGAGATGTACGCATGAAAAAAGTAGACTTGAAATTTATGAAAGTAAAAAGGCTATTTTACAGATTTTTAAAAATTCCGCTCAGTCATGATTGTGCTCAGTAAAGCGCAGCGCAGCCAGAAAGTTACTGGGATACATGAACTCTGTTTTGGGTGAATATTTTTCGTTGCGTAGTCCCGATAATATTACTCAGTAATTGCAGTGCAGGGGGTTTGCCTCGTTTACGATAAAAAACGAGCTATGTTGGCAAGTATAATAGGATTAAATCAAATATAAGAAGTTATCCATTTCATTATGTCGCCCGCATTCATTTGTTCTGTTTTACAGCTTACTTCGTACCCTTTTCTAAATAATATTAGCGTAGGACTCATGCTGATTTTATTATTGATTGCCAATGACTGTTCCTGTTCAGTATTAATTTTTGCCATTCTTATCCAAGGTTCCATATTAGAGGTGACTAAGGCGTAAGCAGCGTCCATATTTTTATAGTGCATGCATGTGTTATTCCAAAAAAAGACCACTACGGGAATGTCGCTGTTAGACAGGTGTGCTTTGAAATTTTTTGCTGTGAGTTTTAGTGGGCTATTGATAAATAATAAATGTTTACACGCGTTACAACGCGGATCTTGCTTTAAAGTTTCCGATTGAACGCGATTTATGCCGTCGCAATTTTGACAGACAATATGCAATAAGCTCATGTTAATGTTCCTTTGGGATTGTTGAATGTGTGCAAATTATAAAAAAATTTGATTGAGTTTAGTTTAAAAGATGAATTTGATTAAGCTGCTCTTTTCTTAATATCTTAACTTAACTAATTGTTTAGAGTGCGGTGGTTAACGAAGGGTGGTGGCATTGTCATAGTTAGCAATCAGTCGTTGTAATGATTCTGTTTGTAAAATATGGTTATCAACTTTTAAATAGGCAACGTCATCTTCAGGGTGTAGAGAAAATTCTTCCACTCCCATGATCTTAATAACTTCTGTGGCAAAGTTATCTAGCTGGTTTTTATCAAAGTTTTTTAGTGAAATTAGCATATTAGCTACGTAGCGTGGCGGTTTCATGAAGAGACTTAAGAGTAACCAACTTAACGCAGCCAGTGCACAAAATAAAAATACAGCGGTTTCACCGTAACTGCCTTTAAACCACCCACCAATGACACCGCCCATAAATAAGCCCATAAACTGACAGCTTGAATAGGCGCCCATCGCCGTGCCTTTTAAATCACCCGGTGCAGTTTTGGAAACTAAAGAAGGCAGTGTGGCTTCTAATAAATTAAAGCCACAAAAAAACAGGCCTAAAAAACCAATAATTGTCCATAAGTTGTCATGAAATTGAGCCAATCCTAATTCCGCGCACATGATTACCGCAATAGCGCCAATGAAGACGTGTTTCATTTTACGTTTTTTTTCTGCAATGATAATAAATGGGACTGCGAGTGCCATGGATAATATGAAGATGGGCAAATAAACCAGCCATTCTTGTCCTGAAAGTAAGCCAGTTAAGCGCATTTCATTTGGCACCACAACAAAAATAGCCATTAAAATCATGTGCAAAATAAAGATGCCATAATCTAAACGTAATAATTCAGGATTTTTTAGCGCGTCCAGCATTTGGCTTGGAATAAACTCTGCATCACGATGTTTTTTGGATAGGGGAGGATTTGGGACGATATAAAAAATGGATAAGATAGCGAGTATGGTAAGTACTGCGGTGACACCAAAAACGCTTTGAATACCCCCAAGGCTTGCAATAACTGGGCCTGCCACAATACCAACACCAAACGACATGCCGATGCTGATGCCAATGGTCGCCATGGCTTTAGTTCTATGCACTTCCTGAGTTAAATCAGCGACTAAGGCCATAATTACCGCAGAAATAGCACCTGCACCTTGAAAGGCACGACCCAGTAAAATGCCGTAAATGCTGGTCGATAAGGCGGCAATCACGCTGCCAATAAAAAATAAGACCAGACCGATTAAGATGATTTTTTTGCGTCCAAATCGATCTGACAATAAACCAAAAGGGATTTGTAACAAAACTTGGGGTAAACCATAAATGCTCATGGCTAAACCAATAAGTGTGGGGGTTGCGCCCTCTAATTGTTGGGTAAACAGCGAGAGCACCGGTAATATCATGAATAATCCCAGCATTCGTAGTGCATAAATGCCTGCCAAAGATAAGGTGGCATATCTTTCAGCAGGTGTCATTGGGCTAGTTATATCTTGTAGTGTGGTCAAAACAGGCTTCTCCTCTAAGGCAATGCGTCATCAAATGGTGTGCGGTAAGGTCGGACACTTAGTGTTTACTGGCTCACTGACACGATGAAATTTAATTTTCTTATGTCTTCCGCAAATGCGTTTAATACCGAACTAGGCATCGGTTTAATTAAAGCCGCTTCGGGTTGTTGAGATGTTCTCGCTAAGCTATATACCATTATTGTTTGTAGGTCACAGCGTTGTTTAATAGCTTGTAAAAGCGCAACAAAAGCCTGATGTTCGGTATTGGAAAAACCGTTGCCTGCGTAATCAATTAAACAAATTTGCAGTAAAGTTGGGCATAGTTTAGTGGCTAAAATTAAATTCTCTACGGCCGCCGATAAACTTTGTCCAGTATTGTTGATTAGTTTTCTACCTGCTTCGGTTGCACTATCAAATTTAAACCATACTTGACCATTATAATGGCTAAGTTGAGTTAATGCCTGTTGAACATGAGGTTGATGAATTAAACTTCCGTTAGTAATAAGGATAAACGCAGCGTTTGGCAGAATGCCCATCGCGGTGGCTATCTTGCCAATTAAGGCAATGGCTTCGGGTAATTCTTTTAAGGTAGTGGGTTCACCATTGCCCGCGATGGCTATGTCTTTTATCACGCGTTGCTCAGGAATTACGTTGAAAGACTCAAAAAAATCACCGTGTAATACGCG
Organism: Methylococcaceae bacterium; assembly: GCA_007280895.1. GTDB lineage: Bacteria > Pseudomonadota > Gammaproteobacteria > Methylococcales > Methylomonadaceae > Methylovulum. Next base: position 642 of record QYQN01000115.1, on the reverse strand, counting down.
GCTAAAAAAGGCCTTTAATTCTTCTTCAAGTAAGCCAAAGTCCAAGGCAGGTGCTACGCCTCTTTGTAAATCAGGTACTTGGCAATAAATACAGCGCCAATTGCAGGTGTTATTGGTATTAAAATTAATGCCAATAGATAAACCACCTGCGCGTCTTGACAGCACAGGATAAATATAACGCATCCCAACAATGTCGGAGCGATGGTCGGTGGTGGATAATGTGGGGGCCATAAATCTCTATTAAATTAAGTGGGTAAGTATTATTCTACGGTGTCATTCTACGGTGTCGACAGTAAGCGTGTTAAGGTCGATTAACAGAGAGAAAACATTTTTAGGCTTTAGATACTGTGAAAGTATTCTTTGTATTTCCCCTCTTTAGCAAATAGAGGTTAGGGTAGAGTTGATATATTAAAAATAAACGTTATATATTAGTAGTCTATGATTTAAAAAATCCCCCTCAATTCCCTTTTATTAAGGGGGAAGCTAAAACATAATACTTTCGCAGGCTCTTTAGTTATCAGTCGTGAGCACGTTTCTTTTTTCAACTCTATATTTTTAATTATTATGATAGCAAGTATCGATACCGCACTTATTCAATTATTTCTTGAAGAAGATATTCGCTCAGGAGATATTACAGCAAGA
>QYQN01000108.1 GCA_007280895.1 Methylococcaceae bacterium | reverse complement strand
TCAACTAACAAGTCTTTGCTGGCTTCTTCACCAAACAGTTTTTTAAAACCAAAATCTGTGTAAGGGTTGAAGTATTTGCTGATCATGTGGCTTTCCCAGAGTTAAGCACGTCAAGTTAAAGCCATGATTCTATCATTTAGCCATAAAAAAACCGCTCATAGATTACTGAAAACTAAGGGCGGTTTTTTTTGTATGGAGGAGTTGAGTACTCGTGTTCAATCTTCTATTTTGCCATGGTTCCTTGCGGCTTTAAGACTAACTTACCCAAAGCTGGCAAGATTATAAAGGTACTGGTCATTATCCAAAAAATCCCAATAGTTATCACTAAGCCCATGCTGGCAATGCCTTCATGGGGTGAGAAGGCTAAGCCCGCAAAACTCGAACTGGTGGTTAAAGCACCAAAAAACATGGCTCTTGCGGTACTCGATTTATAAATATTTTGCTCTTCTGAGAGTGAATGACGCAATTTTTCGACCATGTGAATGCCATTATCGACACCAAATCCTAATAACAAGGGCAGTGCAATAATATTGGCAAAATTAATCGGCGTGTGGGTGATTACGGTACTCGCCATGGTGAATAAGCCTGCCAACACTAAGGGTGTCATAATTAGCAAGGTATCGGTGATATTGCGACGAATGATTAATAACACAATAGCAATTGTTAGCAACGCAATGGTGATGGCTTGTTTAAATGCACCCACCACGGCTTTCATAGATTCCCAATACAAAATTGGTAAATCCGTGGCGTTAGGCGCTAACGTTTGCACGTCGGTAATAAAGTCTTCCAAATGATCTAAATCATTGACATCTTGCTTAGGAAAAATCTGAATACGATACAACTGCTCTTTACTTACCCAACGATCTCGCATCTCTGGAGGCAACGCTTCCAAGCGAATATGTTCTGCATTTAACCCTGTCAATAAATCATTCATGACTGGTGGCAAGGTTCCTAATACACTTGAATGAACGCGTTCAAGAAACTGACGACGACTGCTGATTTGTCGATTATTTAATTCATCGAGCAAGGCCTGTAATTCAATTTTTAACGAAAGTAGGGACGCAATGTCACTAGCTTGTGTTTTTTTAGGCAGCGTCTGCTCGATAGTGGTAATTAAGTGCTCAATACTTGGTACAGGATCGGTGCTTAGCTGCAATTCTGGAAAACGAGCTAAATTTAACCCCAAGGTTTCTGCCATGTCGTCAATAATTGCCAGCTTTTCTGACTGTTCGCTGGGAATAAAATCAAACAAACTTACAGTTTTTTCAACACTGGGTAAGGCACTTAATTGTGCTTGCAAGGCTTTTACTTTTGCCGCATCGTTAACCAACACTGTTAAGGTCATGGGCGTGGTGTCTTTATCTTTAATTAGATTTTTAAAGGCAATCACTGAATCTGTTGTAGGGTCGCGCAAATTGATAGGATTAAAATCCGTTTGCACCTGCGTTACCATGCCTAGTGCAAGTACGGCAAGAATGCCTACGATAATGACAATTGGTTGCGCAAAATGTAAGGTGAAATTAGCGAGTTTTTCAGGGAAGTGAAAGAAGCGTTTATGATTTGTTTCAGGCAAATGAGTGATATGCACGGGAATTAACGTTAATAACACGGGTAATACCGTTAATGTTACTAATAAACAGATAAATAAACTGGTACCTGCCAATAAACCTAATTCAGAGACGCCTTGATAGTCCGTTGGAATAAAGGCATACAAACCAATGGCAGTGGTGCCGGCGCATAATAATAAGGACGGACTGGTTGAGGTTAAGGTGCCGCTTATAGCGCGTTCACGACTAATATGATGTGCTAAATTATCACGATACCGTAAACAAAAATGTATGGCATATTCCACGCCTAAACCAATGTTTGAGACGGCAAAAGCGACTGAAATTAAATTTAATTCCTGCACGGCAAACGCGGCAAACGCGCCGCATAAAATCATCCCTAACGCTAACGTAACTAAGGTAACAAGGGTGAGATAAAGCGAGCGATACGCCAACATCAAAATCACTAACACGAGCACGATTGAAAATAAACTTGCTGTGAAGGTGCCGGTACTCATACCAGATAGCTCGTCATCTTCTAAGCCTAACTCTCCAGTTATCCACATTTTTATCTGCGGTAAGTTGGGTTCTTGAATGGTACTAAGGGCTTTTTTTACCGTAGTGATGGCTTGTTCTGCTGGACGAATCTGCGTGTAATCTAATTTTGGACGAACAATAATAAACTGAGTAGTGGAAGCTAAGGTCTTATCAACAATCATACTTTCCCAAGACAGCATGGTGGGTTCATTATTGATCGTTGCACGTAAGGTCGAGGATACTTTATTGATGATGCTAAGCAAATCAACAGCACCCTTATCGGGTGTTGTGCTGGCTTGCAAGGCCTCATCAATAATCGATAAAAAACCTGTTAAATTAGGCTGTTCAGCAATGCGTCCGATAAAGGGCTGGGCTTTGACTAAGCTGTCCGACAGCTGGTTTAAGCGGTTAACATCTAAATAAAGCAACCCATTTTTTCGTAAATAGGCATTGTCGGCAGGTAAATAGACAAAATCAAAATGGGTCTTATCATTAGCCAATAATTGCCCTAAACGCTTGCTGGCTGTTTTTGTTAATTCAGGTGTTGTTGACTCCAATACCAATAATAAGGTGCGCATATCTTGTGGGAATGCTTTCTCAAATTGTCGGCTATTTTTTTGAAAATCTGCCTCAGGCGCAACTAACTCGGTGGTATCTGTATTAATACTTAGATGTTGAGCGGTGTATTCCCACGCTCCCCACATAATTATCATGATAATAACAAGCATCCCAACTGGATGGCTAAGCCCCCAATTTCCACAACGAGTCATTACATTTAACACTGAATTTTTTAAAGTCATAACCAAGGCGTAGTAAAAAAATATCAAAAAAATAAAATCTATAAAGGTAAGAGGCGATATGGCGTGCCCACTAGCAAGCAGCGCTTACCCTCCCAACATCCTGCTATCCTGCTTTATGTATCCATTGCACTGACTCGCTCTTAACGTAAAGCGAGCGCGTTTACTCTATTGATACACTGTCCACACGCTGAAAGCCTCTAGGTAAGAGCTGCCCACGTTGACCGCGTGTGCCTAGATAGGGACTTAATTCGTATGATTTCAATAATAAAAACTGTTTGCCAGAACATATTTTTAAACTGGCCGACTCGGGTAATATGACGCTTGCAAGAACATAATCTTTTCCTGTAGCAAGCTCTTCGCTAGTAAGCTTGACCAATTTATTGCCACGCCCCCGCGCAAGTACAGGTAATTCGGTGCTTGGCATAATCAGTAATCTACCTTGCGCGGTAATTATGACGAGTAAATCGGTAGCTGTATTAAGGTGCATAGGTTGACATAAGTGCGCACCATCCGTTAACGCTACAACACTTTTACCCGCTTTGTTTTTGGTGTGCAGTTCTTGTATGGGCGCAAGAAAGCCATAACCATGAGTGCTGATTAACATCACCTGCGCTTCTGCTTGAGCTGCCAGAAGATACCTAAAAACGGCTCCCGCAGGCGGATTTAAGCGTGCGGTTAAGGGTTCGCCATGAGTGCGCGCTGAAGGTAAATCATGAGCAGAAATAATATAGCTACGTCCTGTGGAATCAAACACCACAATAGCTTGCGTAGAGCGACAGCGTAAGGCATCGGCAAAGCCATCACCAGTACGATAATTGAGTGTACTTACCTCAAAATCATGACCTTTAGCCGCTCTTATCCACCCTTTCTCTGACAAAATCACTGTGATCGGCTCATTGCTTATTAAGGCGGTCGTTGCCAACGCTTGTGCTGCCGCACGGGACACAATGGGCGAGCGTCTAAGATCACCGTATTTTTCTGCATCGGCCTGTAATTCAGCACGAACTAAACGCCTTAATAAAACTTCTGAATTTAAGTATTGCTCTAATTCCATACGTTCTGCGGCTAATTCAGCTTGCTCACCACGAATTTTAAGCTCTTCTAATTTCGCTAATTGACGTAATTTTAATTCCAAAATAGCTTCAGCTTGTACCTCACTAATGCTAAAGCGTTTGATTAATACAGGCTTGGGATAATCTTCAGCACGAACAATGGCAATCACTTCATCTATATTTAAAAAGGCAATTAATAAGCCATCTAAAATATGCAACCGTGCCACGACTTTATCCAATCGGTATTGCAAGCGTCTGCGCACTGTCGCAATTCTAAAGCTTAGCCATTCAGTTAAAATAGTGCGCAAATCTTTGACTTTAGGTCGCCCATCTAAGCCAATCATATTTAAATTAACGCGATAACTTTTTTCCAAATCGGTGGTGGCAAATAAATGCGACATGACTGACTCAACTTCCAGTCGTTTAGTTTTGGGAATAATTAGTAAACGTGTGGGATTTTCATGATCTGATTCATCACGTAAATCTTCAATCATCGGTAGTTTTTTGGCTAACATCTGCGCGGCTATCTGCTCCATTAACTTAGCCCCAGACACTTGATGAGGTAAGGCGGTAATGATAATGACACCGTCTTCAAGCTCATAGGTGGCGCGCATTTTTATTGAACCACCACCCGATACATACACTGCGCGAATATCTTCTTCAGACGTGATAATTTCAGCATCGGTGGGATAATCCGGCCCGTTGATATGCGTTAATAAGGTGGCTAAGGAACACTCAGGGTCGTCCAATAACGCCAGACACGCTTGCACTACTTCACGTAAATTATGCGGGGGAATATCGGTTGCCATACCCACCGCGATGCCCATCGTGCCATTCAATAAAATATTGGGCAAACGCGCAGGTAAAAGTTCTGGTTCTTGTAAGGTGCCATCAAAGTTATCCGTCCATTCCACTGTGCCCTGTCCTAATTCGTTTAATAACGATTGTGCATAAAGGGTGAGACGTGATTCGGTGTAACGCATGGCAGCAAAAGATTTAGGATCATCAGGTGAGCCCCAATTGCCTTGTCCATCAATCAAGGGATATCGGTAGGAAAATGCTTGTGCCATTAACACCATCGCTTCATAACATGCCGAATCGCCATGCGGATGATATTTGCCTAAAACATCCCCTACGGTACGCGCCGATTTTTTAAATTTTGCTAAGGCGGTTAAACCCAATTCTGACATGGCATAAACAATACGTCGCTGCACGGGTTTTAAGCCATCGGCTAGATGGGGTAAGGCACGATCAAGAATCACGTACATTGAATAATCTAAATAGGCTTTTTCTGCAAAATCCTTTAATGGCAGTTGTTCAAAATTATCTATAGCCTTCACTTAACAATCATCCTCAAACTCGGTGTGTAAAATTCGACTTTTTTCTAAACTTTCCTGCCGCAACTGTTTTCTTAATTCAGCTGCAGCAAAGCGATTATGATCCTCGGGTGTAACTAACTGCAATCGCGGCACTTCCACTGATTTGCCTTGTTCATCGATGGCTACCATGGTAAAAAAACACGAGGTGGTAAAGCGTTTTTCATAGGTACGTAGGTGTTCTGCAAAGACATTTACACCAATTTCCATTGAAGAGCGGCCAACATAATTGACTTGAGCATGAAACGTGACTAATTCGCCGACATTGACCTGTTGCTTAAAAAACACCTGATCTAAGGCGGCAGTGACGACATAGTTTTTACAATATTTTGCTGCACAGGCATAAGCCACCTGATCTAATAATTTAAGTAATGCCCCGCCATGCACATTACCCGAAAAATTAGCCATATCGGGTGTCATTAACACTGTCATCGTAAGTATTTTTTCTTGTTTCATTGATTATGATAGTTAGTTTCAAACCACATTCAACATTATCTGCCGAATGATAAGGCCATCGACAGATTGAGATCGATGGATTGCCTCCCCTGTGAACGTGAGGCTTACTAAAAAGGATAACGATGCTAAAGCAACCTTGTCAATATTGAACGAATCTCCCTCAATCTGTCTCAACAATAGAGAGAGGTGGACTGAATAAAGTCAAACCAGTAAGGAAATAAAGTTAACCAATTAATTATTCTTTACAGCTCTATACATAAACCATTGTCATTCCCTTCGTATTAGGCGAAGTCATCACAGTAAATAAATAAAACCATTCTACACTACCCACTGGTAATATTAGGTTGAAAATCGGTTCTTTGATAATTAGCTCATTGCCCAACATAACGCTGTTTTATAATTCACTAGCCCTTCAAACGTTAAGCATTGCATGAAATTAATGACTCCTTTTAGCATCACCTTGCCCACATTTTTCGGTGTCGCCGTGCTGTTTTTTTTCGTTAGCCTGATGACCAGTGCTCACGCGGCGCGTCCCTCGCCTACTAAAAATTTTCAAGGCTCGAGTTTTGAAATAACCGCGTCCGTATTGCAAACAAAAATAGATGCCATCAATAATCGTCAAGGCTTCGATGAGCAAAGTAAAGCTACGCTTTTAAAGTTTTACCAATCTGCGCAAGATAATTTAATAAACATCGATTTATTTAAGGCACATAACATAGCTTATAAAAATGCCATTAAAGAAGATCCTGAAAAAACTAAAAAACTCCAACAAGAATTAGCTGAAGCGCAAGCCAAACCCACCAAACTAAAATTAGAAAATTTTAATGGGATTAGCACGCAAGAGTTAGAACAACGTTTGATTATCGAAAAAGAAAAACTCAGCAGTATCAATGAGCAACTTAATAAATTGGAAACGGAATTAGCCGTTCAACAATCTCGTCCGCAAATGATTCGTCAAGAAACTGTCACTGCGCAACAAGATTTTGATGTCACCCAGAAAAAATTAGAAACGCCGGATACTACGCGCACTAAACTGGAAAATGAAGCTGCGCAGTATTTTCTAAAATCCTTGCTAGAAGCCCGCAGTGCAGAATTAAAAATGCTTGAAATTGAAGCGATTAGCAATCCTGCACGCGTTGAATACCTTAAAACTCATTATCAATTATTTGATCTTAAAAAAAATACTTTTACACCTTTAATTGCTTATATTGAAAGTATTTTAACCGCGCGACGCCAACAAGAAGCACTGGCAGCACAAAATGCCTTAACCCAAGCAGAGCAAGATATTGCCAATAAACATCCAGTATTACAAAGCATCACGCGCGAAAATATTCAATACAGCCGTGAGTTACAGATTGTTACCGAAAAAATAAACAACTTCATCGAACAAAAAACCAGTATCGATAAACAAGCTGCTGACTTAGATTCGGATTTTAAAAATGTCGACAAAAAAATTGCGTTAGCCAGTCTAAGTCCAGAACTGGGTAAATTATTACGCGAACAACGCCGAAGCTTGCTCACACAAATTCAAGAAACCTTACAGTCAGATACCATAAAAAATGAAATAGCACTGATCAGCCTCAATGAATTTAAGCAGGAAGAGGTGCTTAAACATTTGGCGAATATTGATTCAGAATTACGTGAACGCATGAGATTGCACGTTGATAAGCAGCTGTCAGAAGACCAGCGAATGATGATTCAAGCAGAATTACGCATGCTGATGGACAACCAAAAAGAATTACTCACTAAGCTCTATTTTGCTGACACGAATTATCTTCGCACCTTGGGCGATTTTGATTTTTCTCGTCAACAACTTAATACCCAAGCCAATAAATTTGCCGCGTATCTTGATGAACGCTTATTATGGGTACGCAGTTCCCCCCCTATTGATCAACATTTTATAGCAGATATTTATTTTGCTTTAATCTGGTTATTGTCCCCAATCAATGGCCTCACGTTGCTTAAAGATTTTTTTAATAGCCTCGTCAATGCACCGTTTGCCAGTTTTTTAGTGTTAACTAGCGTGCTAGGCTTGCTTGCTCTATCTTCATGGTTACCTAAACAACTTATCATTAGTGCAGCAAAAGTTAATGTGCTGTTCACTGAGCATTTCTTTTCTACCCTCAAGGCACTCACTTTTACTTCCTTAATCATCCTTCCGTTGCCATGGCTGAGTTATTCCTGTGGCTGGCTATTACTGCATAACCACCCAATTGATAACTACAGTAAAGCCATTGGCACAGGCTTGGAAATAATGGCTATCCCCTTATTTTTTATGCAGTTCTTTTACGTACTCTTTGCACCTAAGGGCATTGTCAGGCAGCATTTTCAATGGCAACTACGATCAACAAAATTACTGCGCAAACAACTTGCCTGGTTACGTTTTATCGCTATCCCTTGTGCCTTTATCATTGCTTGTACCAGTGTCTCGAAAGTGTCAGCGCACAGTGATAGCTTAGGTCGCTTAGCGCTGATATTAAGTATGTTAGGGATGGCACTATTTTTATACCGTATTTTAAATCCCGAACAGGGTTTATTAACGACGGTTATCAAAATCCATCCACACAGTTGGTTAGCACGGTTTCATTTTTTTTGGATGCCCGCAGCCGTCATCATGCCATTAATCATTATTGGCTTTGCCGCTACAGGCTATTATTTAAGTGCTTTAGAGTTACAACAAAAATTAATTATTACTTGGCGATTGATTTTTTTAATGATGATTTTACATGCGCTAGCATTTCGTTGGTTAAGCTTAGTTAATCAACAATTGGCTTTAGATAATGCCGAAACCGCTCGCAAACTGTCTAGCCAAGGGCATTCAGAAAAACACCGTGCCGTTATTAGTGGTGAAGACCCCGTGTTGCCCAGTAACGAGCAACTTATCGACATTCCTACTATTAACGCGCAAACGCTTAACTTACTCAATGCACTGATTGGTTTTGGCTTAATTATTGGTTTTTCAATGATTTGGAAAAATATTCTGCCTGCCTTTGCGTTTCTTGAAGACATTATGCTTTGGCAGCATCAAGTGTCGCTAAATAATCAAAATACCTATGTGCCCATCACGCTGACTAATCTTATGTTGGCTGGGTTGTATGTATTTATTACCGTCGTCGCTATGCGTAACTTTTCTGGGATTATGGAGCTGTTTGTGTTTAGACGGTTCACCATTGAAACAGGCAGTCGTTACGCCATCAATCAATTGTCGAAATATGTCTTATTTTCCATCGGTTTTATAGTGGTTGCCAATGAACTTGGCGGCAATTGGTCACAAGTGCAATGGTTGGTTGCCGCGCTTAGTGTAGGACTGGGTTTTGGTTTACAAGAAATATTTGCCAACATGGTGTCAGGCATTATTTTATTGTTTGAACGCCCCATTCGCGTGGGCGATACTGTTACCGTAGGAGATATTACTGGCAAAGTCAGTCGTATTCAAATGCGCGCCACCACACTGATGGATTGGGATCAAAAAGAACTGATTGTGCCCAATAAAACATTCATCACCCACCAATTAGTTAATTGGACATTAAGCGATTCCACCACGCGCGTTGGCATTAATGTGGGCATAGCTTATCAATCCGATATTGAATTAGCACATAAAATCATGCTAAACACTGTGCGTTCAACACCATTAGTGCTTGATAATCCTGAACCCTGCGTACTCTTTATGAATTTTGGCGATAATTCATTAAACTTTACGATTTATGTTTATGTAAGTGAATTAGGGCATCGCTTACAAGTCACGCATGATTTACATCAACGCTTACTCACCACGTTACGAGAGCATAATATTGAAATACCGTTACCGCAGCGTGATGTTACTATACGAGAACAGCGATAAACTGAGCGCACATAAAAGCCTGTATCTGTAATTTGTCAGCACCAACATTTGACATATTTTTTTTATACCAGTAATTTACACCCCATCATTTAACTTTTATCACGCATTGGTCATTTAATTTTGTAATGGAACAATTTCAGAGAATAAGCCGTTTACCTCCTTATGTATTCAACATTGTCAATGAACTCAAAGCCAAAGCACGCGCTGGAGGTGAAGATATTATTGATTTTGGCATGGGCAATCCTGACCAAGCCACGCCAAAACATATAGTTGATAAAATGATTGAGGCTGCACAGCGGGACGATACACATCGTTACTCGATGTCAAAAGGAATTCCACGCTTACGCAAGGCCATTTCTACTTGGTATAAAACACGTTTCAATGTCGACATTGATCCTGAAACCGAAGCCATTGTGACTATCGGCTCAAAAGAGGGTCTTGCACATTTAGCCTTAGCCACCTTAGGACCTGGAGATATTGTCTTAGTACCTAATCCTGCATACCCCATTCATCCTTATGGTGTGGTGATTGCTGGTGCAGATTTACGCCATGTGCCATTAATTCCTGGCGTTGATTTCTTTGATGAATTACACAAAGCAATCATTGATTGCTGGCCTAAACCCAAAATGCTCATTATTAATTTTCCTGGCAATCCTACGGCTCAATGCGTAGAGCTAGATTTTTTTGAAAAGATAATTGCCTTAGCAAAAGAACATTCCATTTGGGTAGTCCACGATATTGCTTATGTTGATATTGTGTTTGATGGCTATGTTGCACCGTCGATTTTACAAATAGAAGGGGCTAAAGACATTGCTGTCGAGTTTTTCTCAATGTCTAAAAGCTACAACATGCCAGGTTGGCGAGTGGGTTTTATGTGCGGTAACAAAGAATTAGTTTCCGCCTTAGCACGCATTAAATCGTATTTAGACTATGGCACGTTTACCCCAATTCAAATAGCTGCGATTGCCGCTCTTGAAGGTTCACAAGACTGCGTTCACGAGATTGCTGACATGTACCGTAAACGCCGTGATGTATTGTGCGAAGGCTTAACCGCAGCTGGCTGGCCAGTTGAAAAACCCAAAGCCACCATGTTTGTATGGGCAAAAATTCCTGAGGCTTATCAACACTTGGGCTCTTTAGAATTCAGCAAAAAATTATTATTAGAAGCTAAAGTAGCTGTTGCCCCTGGCATTGGCTTTGGTCAATACGGTGATGACCATGTTCGCTTTGGCTTAATTGAAAACGAACACCGCACTCGTCAAGCAATACGCGGCATTCGTATGATGATGAAAAAAGATCTCGTTATTTAATTGCACATAGCCTACGGTGAGCAGGGCTTAACCCTGCCCACCGTAGGCGACGCTAACCGCATCAACGCGCAACTAAATATTTATTTTTTAACGTAACATAATGTTGCGCAGAATAGTGTAAAAAAGCCTTTTCTTGCGCAGTTAAAGCGCGTGAAAGTTTTGCAGGTGCGCCAACATACAAGTTTCCGCTGTAAAGCTTTTTGGCAGGCGGAACTAAACTGCCTGCACCTAACATTACATAGTCCTCTAAAATAGCATCGTCTAAGACAATGGCTCCAATACCAATAAGACAATAATTTCCAATGCTACTGCCATGAACAACAGCACGATGCCCTAAGGTCACGCCTTCACCCATGATTAGTGGGTGACCTTGCTGCGAATACTGCCCCGCATGAGAGACATGCAAGACACACCCATCTTGAATATTACTCGTTTTACCAATTGTAATTTTTTCCACATCGCCCCTGACCACAGCAGTTGGCCAAATAGACACGTCTGCTCCTAACGTGACATCACCAATAACAACAGCTGTTTCATCAATATAAACAGAATCATCAAAGCGGGGAAACTTACCGTTGAAAGCCTTGATTGGCATTGTAATTAGCTCCTTTAGCTTGCGTTTTCTTACTGCGTTTTTTTATACTTTTTTTTTATCACTTTCAGGTTGATCAGCATTGTATTCATTAGCTAACTCTGCCATCTGCTCAAGCTCTTTTTCACTACGCGGCAATGCCTCAGCCGAATTTTCTTCTGAATTATACTGTGCGATAAAATTCTGCAAACCTTTTTGCACCCATTCATATGTAAGATCAATTGTGCTGGTCATTGTGTTATCTAAAACATTTAAACCTTTTAAAATTGATTTAGCCTCATTAAAGCCTTGGTCAATGCCTTTACCAATAACATTCACGAACGACTTAAGTGCCTCCTCGGTGCTCATTTCAGGATGAATGGCTTGGTATTTTGGAAAAAATGCGGTCGTTAAGCTAACAATGCGATGTGCCGTCGCTTCTGGTGAAATATCTATTCCTGCATCATAAGCATTCTGAATAGCATTATCTCCAAAATCATTTTTTAACGCCTTATTAATGCCATCGAGAGCTGTTTTTAACAATAAGGTCATCGGCTTATCACCTGCCGTTAAGCTTAATTCTAATGATGTTTGTAAAATATTTTTATTTAATTCAATTTTATTGACCGCTAAAACTGACTGCAATGGCTCAGCGGAAACTTTCTCAGTTTTAGCAGGAATCATTGTTAACGGTAAATGGTTAATAGCTTGATCGATTTTAATTTCCATTGCATAACTCCCCAAAATTGTCGTTAATTTATATCTTCTGTTGACAAAAGTTCTCTGTTATTAAATTGTGAAATTTTGTCACACTTGTAAAACCCATGAATGTTAACGGAAATAATAGCCAAAAAAGCAAAAAAGCAACAACAGGCATTGGCTACCACTTTTAAATTGCTACGTATTGAGGTAGTCATCTATTCCATTAGTAGTTTTCTAAGTTACCCACCAGATCTGTTCAGTCCATGATTTTTTGTCTGGACAGAGCAATTTACTCTAGGCAAAGCAACCAGCACCCATATTTGAGTAAATACATGTCGTTTACTGCGAAATCATTTCTTCTTTTAGCCCAGTAATTTTAACAATGGTTTTTATATCAAAACCTTCTGCTAGCATTAGTTTTGCAACTTCAAGATTACGCTTTTGCTTTCCCTCTTCTCTGCCTTCTTCTCTGCCTTCTTCTCTGCCTTCTTCTCTACCTTCTTCTCTACCTTCTTCCCTGGATGTATCAAACGAATTTTTTAAATCCCGATAATACTTCAAGCTGTCTTCGTATTGCATCAATTGTTCGCGGTTAAACTTTGCAATTTCAGCTACGTCAAACAAGCGCTGAAATATTTTCTCTGTTAATTTGGGCGGTATTCTATCTAATTTTTCTAAATGCCTTAGCACATACAGCCATTTTTCAAAATGCGTTTCTATTTCCAATAATTCTTTTTTGAATTTTGGCATCTCCAAATACACAAAAGTTAATTTATTATAAAAAATCTTATTGGTTTCAATATCACTGAGTTTAACAAAATACTTATATTTATCAGGCTCATTTTTATCTTCATCAAATACAAAATCTAAAATGGCAATGGTATAAATAGCTTTCAACTCATAATTCCATTCACCTTTTTGCGCCTGCTCCTGAATGGGAAAAGTTGAGTAATACAACGCCCTATCTTTAAAAAAATTCTGCTTGGATTTTTGTAGCTCAACAATAAATTTTTCACCTCTTTCATTTTCGCAATATAAATCAAAAATGGTTTTTCTATCTATTTCAGTCGAACCTAACTGCTCTGTTTTTAAAAAGCTTATGTTTTTAATTTCACCTTGTTCTTCACGTAATAATTCGTTGAGAAAATCCAGTAATAAATCTTTATTCGCCTCTTCGCCAAATAAGCGTTTAAACCCATAATCGGTAAAAGGGTTGATATATTTTTCAGTAAGATACATTGTCATATTTTTATCCTTTTAGAGTGAACTAATTCAACAAAATAGTTTCGGCACTATCTTTAGCAGTGGAGAAAGTTTTGGCAACGGGTCACCAAATTCATCACACTAACAGTGCGGTCTGGCACAGTGAAATCAATAATGAATACGCGCTTGATACTCTCTAAAAACTCATGCTTATTTTACAAAACCATGACAACTATTATGAATTTTATTGAACAGGTAGTGTGAAAAAATGTTCCATAACATTCAATTTTAGCTTTAAAAATACAAGTGATGACATGTCATAGTTTATGTATAACGGCACAATCTCTAATATCTTTTTGACGAAGCTATAAAAAATAGTATAAATTGACTAACAAATGAGAATGATTATTGATTGAAGGAATTATCTATGTCCATAGCACATCAGTTCACCCAGTTAAAAACCGGTGATTTTGCCAAAATAACTGGCTTTAATGAGGCTGGTAAAGCTTATCGCAAACGCTTATTAGCCATGGGACTTACTCCTGGCACCTTATTTAGCATTACACGCTTTGCACCCTTAGGCGATCCAATAGAAATTAAACTGCGCGGCTTTTCTTTGACCTTACGCAAAGCTGAAGCCGCCTCGTTACTCATCGAGAAAGTGTAATGAATAACACACTTACTGTAGGCGTTGTTGGCAATCCAAATTGTGGCAAAACCACATTATTTAATGCGCTTACGGGTGCCAAGCAACAGGTAGGTAATTGGCCTGGTGTTACGGTTGAAAAAAAAAGTGGCACGTATCGCTTTGCTAATAAAGTCATTGAATTAGTTGATCTTCCTGGCACCTATTCTTTAGAAGCTTCTGATGATCAAGTCTCTTTAGACGAAAAAATTGCGCGTGATTATGTGGCTGCTAAACACGCGGACTTAATCATCAATATTCTTGATGCCGCGAATATTGAACGAAATTTATATTTAACGTCTCAGTTAATTGAAATGCGTGTACCCATGATTATCGTGCTTAACATGATGGATACAGTTAAACAACGCGGCATTAAAATTGATGTTACGGTATTGTCAACCACCTTAGGTTGTCCTGTTATTCCTATTAGCGCCGCGTCACAACACGGCCTAACGCAGCTTAAAGAAGCGATTAATTCAGCGGCGTTAAGCCAACCAATCCCTAGTGCACAATTTTTCTATCATCCCGCGTTTGAAGCGGCAATTTCTCGCTTAGCCGTGCCATTAACAGACCTTGCTCACCACGCACAATGCGACTTACGCTGGTTAAGTCTCAGAAGTCTTGAAAACGATACCTTAGCCAAACAACTAGCAGGCTCAGAGTACTCGGAGCTTATTTGTGTGTTACAACAGCAAATTGAAGAAGCTACTGCAGATGACATTGACATTCTTGCTGCTGATGCACGTTATGGCTTTGTTAATCAACTTACTCAGCAGGCGGTTTGCAAACTCAATGAAGTAAGTCGCCACACCACCGCGCGTATTGACAATCTTGTCTTAAATCGTTTTCTTGGCATTCCGATTTTTCTTTTAGTTATGTACGCTATGTTTATGTTTACCATAAACATTGGCAGTGCCTTTATTGATTTCTTCGATCAAATTACTGGAGCCTTATTTGTGGACGGCTTAGCCACAGCACTAACCCCCACAGGTTTACCCTCGTGGTTGATCGTGTTACTTACTCAAGGTATTGGCGGCGGGATACAAGTCATTGCCACCTTTATCCCAATTGTAGGCTTCCTCTTTTTATTTCTTTCCGCCTTAGAAGACTCAGGTTACATGGCACGTGCTGCATTTGTGATGGATCGATTCATGCGCATTATTGGTTTACCAGGAAAATCATTCGTACCCATGATTGTCGGCTTCGGGTGCAATGTGCCTGCCATCATGGCAACACGCACCTTAGACAATCAACGTGATCGAATTTTAACCAACTTAATGAACCCCTTCATGTCTTGTGGGGCAAGATTACCTGTTTACGCACTTTTTGCCGCTGCTTTTTTCCCTGTAAGTGGTCAAAATATCGTGTTCTTTTTATACTTGTTTGGCATTGCAGTGGCGGTTTTTACTGGTTTAATTATGCGCTATACGTTATTAAAAGGTGAATCGTCGCCATTCATTATGGAGCTTCCTGCCTACCACTTACCCACCTTAAGCGGCGTGTTCATTCGCACCTGGGAACGCTTAAAGAGTTTTATCATCAATGCCGGTAAAGTCATCATTCCTATGGTGTTGGTGTTAAATTTTTTAAATGCGCTAGGTACCGATGGCTCCCTTAGTCAGCGTAACAGCCAAACATCGGTTTTAAGTGAAATCGGTCGACAACTCACACCACTTTTCAAACCTATGGGTATTCAAGAAAATAATTGGCCCGCAACGGTGGGTATTTTTACAGGAATTTTAGCCAAAGAAGCCGTTGTGGGTACGTTAAATACATTATACAGTCAGCAAGCGTTAACTACCTCCACGCCCAGCGCAGCCGAACCTAAGCTTACTCTTTATGACACATTACATGCTGCGTTTGCCACTATTCCTGCAAATCTTACTGAAATTGCTGGGCGCGTGCTCGATCCCTTAGGCCTTAATATTGCTGTCGCAACAGAAAAAAATGATGTCAACTCAGGTACTTATACTGCCATGCAAAAAAGTTTTGATGGTAAAAGTGGTGCCTTCGCATACTTACTCTTTATTTTGCTTTATGCACCATGCACTGCGGCTACTGCGGCAATCTTTAAAGAAACTAATTTAAACTGGACCCTGTTTGTCGTTGCTTGGACCACTGGGCTAGGCTATTTAATCGCAACCGTGTTTTATCAGCTCATGACGTTTAACCAACATCCAAGTTATTCTTTATATTGGATTAACGGCTTACTTTTAGGATTTTCTGTGGTCTTAGCTGGATTATGGTTTACAGGTAAAACTAACCAAAATCAGCCACCCTCCCCATCTCTAAATTAAGGTACGATGCCATGATTCTTTCTGATATACGCACTTATCTTCAACAACATAGACGTGTAGCACTTCGCGACCTCATGACTCACTTTGATATAGACGCACAGACCCTGCGTGGAATGCTGGAAAAATGGATTCGTAAAGGTCAGCTACAAAAATTGCCCATGACCGCCTCATGTGGAACGCAATGCTGTCAATGCGATCCCACCTTAACGGAACTGTATGAATGGCTGAACTAGCCGTCATTGTCATGACGGCACCTAATAATCATTAATTAACAAGCATTCATTAAATATCCCCCGTCCCCTTAATGTTCAACACTGCTTACGCATCTCATCAACGAGCTACTAACAATACTAACTGTATGTTACGTAATATCAATAAAGAACATAATTCGCTTAGCAGCGCCTGCTTTTGGCCGCTGCGGATAAAGGAAGGTGCGTAACATCAAATACTAAGTAACACTCTTTCCATAAATCAAATTGATTTATCATTAATGTCGAGTATATCTACTGCAATAGTTGCGTAGTTTACTTAGACAGTTGCCGTTAATAACAAACTAGACATTAACTTTACGCGGTGTTTATGATGTAATCTTAGCTTAATTTTCCTTTTTTTCAGTCTATTTACTCTAATGAATAAAGCTATTGTTTTAACTGGCATTACCACTACTGGAACACCTCACTTAGGTAATTATGTTGGTGCAATTCGCCCAGCTATTGCAGCAAGTAAAGAAGCCTCACTGCTGCCTTTTTATTTTCTTGCTGATTATCACGCCCTAATAAAATGCCAAGAACCTACGCGTGTTCAACAATCCAGTTTTGAAATTGCAGCTACATGGCTAGCATTAGGACTAGATACGGATAATGCCGTGTTTTATCGGCAATCTGATGTCCCTGAAATTATGGAATTAACATGGATTTTAACCTGCGTGGCATCAAAAGGATTAATGAACCGCGCTCATGCTTATAAAGCAGCGGTGGCTGACAATGAACAGTCTGGTGAAAATGATCCAGATAAAGGCATCACCATGGGCTTATTTAGCTATCCCATTTTAATGGCCGCAGATATTTTAATGTTTAAGGCAAATAAAGTGCCTGTAGGTAAAGACCAAATTCAACACATTGAAATGGCACGCGATATTGCAGCACGCTTTAATCATATTTATGGCCCACACTTTGCCTTACCAGAAGCAGTGATTGCAGAGCATGGCGCTACCTTAACAGGTCTTGATGGCAGAAAAATGAGCAAAAGTTATCAAAATACCATTCCTCTTTTTGAGCCAGAAAAAAAATTGCGTAAATTAATTAATAAAATAGTTACTAATTCATTACTCCCTGGTGAACCTAAACTAACCGAAGGCTGTACCTTGTTTAGTATTTATCAAGCCTTTGCCAGCCCTGATGAGATTGTTCAAATGCGCGAAAATTATGCGAATGGCATGGGGTGGGGAGACATGAAAAAAATCTTATTCGACTATCTTAACAACCACTTAGCCCCCGCTAGAGAACGCTACGAAGTGCTGTTACAAAGACCTGAACATATTGAAGAACAGCTACAAGAAGGTGCAAAAAAAGCCAGAGCAGTGAGCGTGCCCTTTCTTCAAGAAATACGCAAATCAGTGGGTATACATAGGATTTCATCATGAGAAAACCCTTTAAAAAACCAAAATTTACCGAATGGCTACAGCAGGCGTTAGTGCTGCTAGGTAGCTCCTATATTTTATGGATAATTTATGGCTTATTAATTAGCCTTTTATTAGTGATAGGACGTTTTTCACCCGCATTTGGCATTTTCTCTTCAATTAGCAGTTTATTTGTTGGCGTGGGCTTGGCTAAATACTGCGACTTGAAGAAATCTACCGCACCAGTAAACTTATACTGGGCGGTAAATAAAAGCATCCCCTTAGCGATGCTTGCTGCGAGTAGCATTGTAGTCTTTTGGTTTATTTTTATGGCGTTAGCAAGCTTACTTAATGGTGAGGCACATAAAATCGGGCAGTTTTTTTTGTACCTTGACCTGCTTAATGGAAAGATTAAATTACAAACTACCCGTGAACTCGCGGGCTGGTTATTTTCCTATGCAAATGTTGGGCTGATTTTTATGTTACTCATGTTAAATACTTTTGTAGGTTGGTTTACTCACGCCTTGATGCTGTTTCAAGACCTTGGTTTTACTGAGGCAAAAGAAAAAAGTACCTATGCATTAAGTCGTAATCAAGCCTCACTTTATAAATTATGGGCTTTTATTTTTTTTGAAGCTTTATTGTGTTCATCAGTAACGCCGTTATTAACACCAGTCTTGTATGTATTAGTTTCAGCATTAATGTTTGTTTCGTACAAAAGTATTTTTGAAATTAACACTAACAGCTCAGATGATTAATTCGCCTTAAAGTTTAGCTGTTTTTCTAAATGCGCGGGGAGTGCAATCAGGTGAGTGATAGCCTTAAATTACTTGATGTAAAAATAGTTAGCAATACTTACTGCTAAGCGCAATCAGCCAATTAACTTAACACCAAGAAAATTGCTCGATTTATGCGTATTGACCTGCACACCACCCAGACGACCACGCCCACTGAAAATTATATCCTCCCAACCAGCCTGTTACGTCAACGACTTCGCCTATAAAATACAGATTTGGTAAGCAATGAGCTGCCATAGTTTTAGACGATAAGGCATTGCAATCAACACCACCCAGCGTTACCTCGGCGGTTCGATAACCTTCGGTGCCATTGGGTTTAAGCTGACACTGTTGCAACAATGTTGCTATCTGTTGAATAGATTTATCTGAGCAATCAGCAATCGCTGAAATTAGCACCCTTTCAGGCAACAACAGAGCCAGTAAGCGTTTAGGTAAACACGTCTCCAACACGGTCTTCACCCATTGTTTATTTTTTTGCTGGCGGTTACTTTTTAATAACTCAGTTAAATTGGTATCAGGACAAAAATTAATTGTAAGGGTTTGTCCTGGTGTCCAATACGATGAAATTTGCAAAATAACGGGTCCACTTAAGCCGCGATGAGTAAATAATAAATTTTCTCTAAACGCGCGTTTCCCTACGCTGACTATGGCTTCAACAGCGATGCCCGATAATAAAGACCAACGCGCCTTATCATCTGGCTGTAAAGTAAAAGGCACTAAACCTGCGCGTGTTGGCACAATAGGAATCCCAAATTGTTCGGCAAGTTGATAACCATAAGGCGTGGCGCCCATTTTGGGAATGGATAAACCTCCCGTTGCCACCACTAAACTTTCGCAAGCATAGCGTTGCTCACCTTCTGTCAATACAAATCTGTCGGCGATAACATCAATAGTCTGTATTGACGAATTTAAGCGCATAAGCACCTTAGCTTTTTCACACTCGCTTACTAACATGGCAAGAATATCTTTTGCACTGTCCGTACAAAACAACTGCCCATGAGCACGTTCATGATAAGCAATTTGGTAATGTTCAACTAAGGCTAAAAAATCCCATTGGGTAAAGCGTTGTAATGCTGACTTACAAAAATGAGGGTTGTTAGAGAGATAATGCCGAGGCTCAAGATGTTTGTTGGTAAAATTACATTTACCGCCCCCCGACATTAAAATTTTTTTCCCTGCTTTATTCGCATGATCAATAATAATAACTCGTCGACCACGCTTGCCTGCTTCTATTGCACACATTAAACCTGATGCGCCCGCACCTAAAATAATAACATCGGTGTTAATCATTTAATCCACTCAAAAAAAATCCTATTAGCTATACTATACTATTACCGATAAAGAATTAACCCGCGTTAATCTAGTTATCCATTAATCAGAATTCAGAATTCATCAAATAATCGGAAATAATTACATGACGATACAAACTGTCTCTGCAGAACAATGTTTCTCATGGGCACATGACATCACGTACTGTCAAGATTACCTGACACTTACGCCAGTTTTTATAAACTTATTGCATACCTTAGATTGGGTACATGCTGCTGTTGCTTATGAAATTTATGACACCAGCAAAACAAAATTCACCACTGACATCGATAGTTTACAATTGCACATTACCCAATTACCCCTCGATTTTGGTAATGATGAAAACAGTCAGAATCACCCCGCAGTCCTTAACAATCCCTTACCTAAAACCATTGAATTTTTTCATGACAATGGTTTACACCATGCCATTTTACCCATCGCGACTGACAGTGGCCCTGACCGTGCCATTCTAGTGAAAGGCTTGTTTAATGACGATGCCGTTACCTTACTTTCACACTTACTTAAACTGTATCGCAACCAAGTTATCCTCCACGATCATAAAGAACGCGATGTCTTAACTAATTTGCCCAATCGCCAATCTTTGGAAATGCGCTTGATGGAAGTGTGCGATTATTATCAACGTAATAAACACCCTCAATTTGAAGCATCTGAGCACCTAAAATACTCTTGGATTGCCGTGCTTGATATTGATCATTTTAAACGGGTCAATGATAATTTTGGGCACTTGTATGGTGATGAAGTATTGCTGCATTTCAGTCAATTAATGCAACGAAAATTTCGCCACATAGACTTTTTATTTCGCTATGGCGGTGAAGAGTTTGTGGTCATTTTAAATCGCGTTAATGCTACTGATGCCCGAACTGTTTTTGATCGCTTTCGCACCGCTGTTGAAACCTATAACTTTCCATTGGTCGGCAAAGTTACCGTAAGTATTGGCATAACCTGTATTCAAGGCTCCACTATTTTACCCATGACATTGCTTGATCGTGCTGATAAAGCCCTTTACTACGCAAAAGAACACGGCAGAAATCAAGTTGTCATGTATGAAGATATAACGGTCATTGCTGAAGATAATGACGATGACCTGAGTGACATTGAATTATTTTAGCGCTGAACTGATATTTTTATCGCACAAAACAGCCAGCACGCTACCTAACGAAGCCATGCTGAAGTTTAATTTCTTTGCCACAACTAATAATTACTAACCCCTCTTCATTTACAGTGATACGCTATCTTCGCAACGACTTACCAAGCATGCCTTAAGTGGCACACTAACGTTGCTTACTCTAACACGACGGCAAGTTCCTACACGGCCTCCCTTTTGCACGATACTTTAGCTCCTCCAGATTACTCTACCTCACTATGTTCACACCTCTTCACTTACCTACGTCGACGCACTGTAATTCTGCACAACTCAATGCACAAATAGACGCGCAACTTATCCACTTTCAAGAAAAATTCGCTAGCGTTGCCCCCTACCTCAATTTTTCAGCAGAGCTAGTCGCATCGTTACCAAAAGTGCTAGGCTCTAGCCAATTTATCTATGATTGTTGTGTGCAACAACCTCAATTATTGCTTGATCTAATCGACACTCAGACTCTTTTTAGTGCTTATACAGAGACTTATTATCAACAGTCTTTACAGCAACTGCACATTAACAATGAAGCAGAGTTAGGAAAAAAATTACGTCTCTTTCGACGTCGAGAAATGCTACGAATTGCTTGGCGTGATTTAGCCAACTGGGCCTCTTTAGCAGAAACCTTACTCGAACTGTCCTGGCTTGCTGAAGCGTGCATAAAATTTGCGTTAAGCACTCTCTATGATTACGCCTGCACTAAACGCGGCACACCCCGCTTAGCCAATGGCAAACCTCAGCAGATTGTGGTCTTAGGCATGGGCAAATTGGGAGCGCATGAGTTAAATTATTCCTCAGATATTGACTTAATTTTTGCGTATCCAGAAGAAGGCACCTTAACTGATCGTAAACAAACCAGTTATGGGGAATTTTTTACGCGTCTCTGCCAAAGCCTAATTAAAACCTTAGATGACATCACCGTCGATGGCTTTGTTTTTAGAACAGACACTCGCTTACGTCCTTTTGGGGAGAGTGGCGCGCTCATCATGACCTTCGACGGCATGGAAAACTATTACCAAACCCAAGCACGAGAATGGGAGCGCTATGCCATGATTAAAGCCCGCGTTGTGGCGGGTGATACCGAAACCGGAGCTCAGCTTATGAGCATGTTGCACGCTTTTGTGTATCGACGTTATTTAGATTACGGAGCCTTTGAAGAATTACGTGGCTTGAAAGCACAAATTACTCAAGAACTACGCCGCAAAGATCACCTAGACAATATTAAATTAGGCCGTGGCGGTATTCGAGAAGTTGAATTTATTGGCCAAGCGTTTCAATTGATCCGTGGTGGTAATGAAAAGAGCCTGCAAATTCGTGGCATTATTCAGGTATTACAACGCTTACAAGACCTTAATTTACTGACCTCGTCCGATGCAGAAGGCTTAATTTTAGGGTATGTGTTTTTACGCCGTGTTGAAAATCATCTGCAAGCCTATCAAGACAAACAAACTCACCACCTCCCCAGTGATGAACTTAACCAAGAGCGGTTAGCTTATTCCATGGATTACACGCATTGGTCTAGCTTTAACAGCGCATTAACTCACCATCGCGAGCACATTCACAGCGTATTTGATGCCGTATTTTCATTATCGAAACAAGAACAGTATGACCCCTTATGCCAACAACTGTGGACAGGTGCGGCGGATGATGAAATATTAGAAACGGCGTTAACGCAGCTTGGTTTTTTGACTTGCGCAGACAGCTTAAACACGCTCAAACACTTCAAACAATCCGCAGCGCTTAAACGCTTAACGAATAAAGGTGCGGGCGTGCTCAATCGCTTAATGCCCACACTTATTAAGGCACTGCCTGCCTTTCCTAATCCAGATCAAACACTTAAGCGCGTGGTCACGCTATTTGAAGCCATTGCCGGACGTAATGTCTATTTATCGTTATTAGCTGAAAATCCCGAAGCATTAACTCAATTACTGCGCCTAAGCTCAGCAAGCCCATGGTTATCTGATTATTTATCACGGTATCCGATATTGTTTGATGATTTACTTGATACTCGACGTTTATATGAGCCACTGAAAAAAGCAGCACTGTCTTCGGACTTAAGTCACTTAGTCAACGCCATTGACATCCACGATCTTGAGCAGTTCATGATTGTGTTAAGAGAATTTAAACAAAGCAGCGTCTTACGTATCGCCGTAGCAGATATCATGGGCATCATTCCTCTGATGGTGGTAAGTGATTACTTAACAGCACTAGCAGAAACTATTGTTCATCATGTTTTAGAACGCGCATGGTTAATGCTAACTGAAAAACATGGCTGCCCACCGGCAACCTCAGTAACCAATAAAGGCTTTGCTATTATTGGCTTTGGCAAACTCGGAGGCATTGAACTAGGCTATAGTTCCGACCTAGACCTCGTATTTTTATACCAAAGTGACAATGGCCAAAGCTTAACTAAAGGCGGTGAAAAAGCGATCTCCTGCGCCCAATTTTATGGAAAACTTGGCCAAAAAATTAGGCATATCTTAGATACCCGACTGCTATCGGGTATTCTCTATGAAGTTGATATGCGCTTACGACCCAGCGGTGATTCAGGTTTATTAATCACCCACTACGATGCCTATGAACAGTATTTACTCAATCAAGCGTGGACGTGGGAACATCAAGCGATAGTGCGTGGACGCTTTATTACTGGTGACGCACGACTTGAGCTGCAATTTTCAGGTATCCGTCAGCGCATTTTATGTTTAACACGCGAGGTGCATGAACTAAAAAACGAAGTTCGCACCATGCGCGAAAAAATGCGCAGTCATTTAGCCATCAATAAAAATGAACAATTTGACTTAAAACAAAGTCGTGGCGGTATTGCAGATATTGAGTTTATAGTACAATTTCAAGTCTTGGCACACGCCGCAGAATTCCCCAGCCTAAGCCATTACACAGATAATATCCGCCTGCTGGAAAGTTTAGATAAGGCAGCCTTAATTAGCCACGACGATGCAGAAACACTAAAAAAAGCATACTGTCTATATCGTGATTATGGCCATAAACAAGGTTTACAAGGTGATGCAGCCATTATTGATGAAACTCAGGTACACGAAATTAAAATACATATTGAAAAAATTTGGCATCAGTTTATGGAATAATGTGCTTATTCCAAAGTACGACAGCACATACTTAGTAAGCTAGCTTTACATCACCAACAAAAATAAACATCAGCATCCAACACGAGGAGAAAACCATGACAATGGACGATAAAGACGGCGTAATTTGGCTAGACGGACAATGGGTTGAATGGCGCGAGGCTAAAGTCCATGTATTAACACATACCTTACATTATGGCTTAGGCGTATTTGAAGGTATTCGCGCTTACCATGCCCGTAAGGGAACGGCTATCTTTAGAATGCAAGAACATACTGATCGCTTGTTTCGTTCTGCACACATCATGAATATGTCCATGCCGTTCACAAAAGAAGCCATCAATGAGGCTCAAAAACAAGCCGTTGCTAACAATAATTTAGACAGTGCCTATATTCGCAGCATGTGTTTTTATGGCTCCGAAGGTATGGGCTTACGTGCAGATAATCTTAAAGTGCATGTTATGGTGGCGGCCTGGTCTTGGGGGGCTTATTTAGGCACCGACAGTATTGAAAAAGGCATTCGCATTCGCACCTCCTCTTATACGCGCAACCATCACAACAGCACTATGTGTAAAGCCAAAGCAAATGGCAATTACATTAATTCAATTCTTGCTTTACAAGAAGCCTTAGCCAACGGCTATGATGAAGCCTTAATGCTTGATCATGAAGGCTTTGCTGCTGAAGGCAGTGCAGAAAATTTGTTTATTATTCGTAATAATACGTTATACACCCCAGAAACCACGTCTGCCTTAGAAGGTATAACGCGCGACACACTTATCCAAATAGCCCGTGAAGAAGGCTATCAGGTTATTGAAAAACGGATTACTCGTGATGAAATTTATGTTGCTGATGAAGCCTTTTTTACTGGCTCAGCCGCTGAAGTCACCCCCATTAGAGAATTAGATAACCGCACTATTGGGCAAGGTGTTCGTGGCCCTATCACCGAAAAGCTACAAGCACTGTACTTTGATGCAGTGAATGGCCGACATCCTCAACACGAAGCGTGGCTGACCTATCTTGACTAAAAAAATCCTGATTATCGGTCCTGCTTGGATTGGTGATATGGTCATGGCGCAAAGCCTGTTTTTAACCTTAAAGCAGGTCATGCCCAACTGTCGTATCGATGTCTTAGCCCCAGCGTGGTCGCTCCCCATTCTCCAACGCATGCCCGAGGTCACACACGTCATCGCCATGCCTTTAACTCATGGTCAATTTGGCTTAAGCACACGCTATAAACTGGGTCGCCAACTGCATAAAAATCACTACCACCAAGCCATTGTGTTACCTAACTCATGGAAATCTGCATTAATCCCGTTTTTCGCAGGCATTCCACAACGCACTGGTTTTCTTGGTGAACAACGGTTTGGTTTAATCAACGACAGCCGAATTCTAAATACCACACTGCTCACCATGACGGTTGAACGCTTTGTAAGTTTAGCTTACCCTGCAAGTGACCAAAAACCAGTCAATTTTGCTCAGCCACGCTTAGTCGTAGACACTCATAAACAACATGCTGTACGAAAAAAATTTACCTTACACCAATCGGCCAGCAAAAAAATTTTAGCCCTTTGTCCTGGGGCTGAATTTGGTGCAGCTAAGCGTTGGCCGGCTGCCTATTTTGCCGAAGTAGCCCGTGAAAAATTATGCCAAGGCTGGCAAGTATGGCTATTGGGCTCGGATAAAGATCACGCCATCACTGAACAAATCAATCAACTTTGTGAACATCACTGCACTGATTTTGCTGGTAAAACAAGCTTAGCTGATGCGGTCGATTTACTCTCATTAACTGATACGGTAATTAGCAATGATTCTGGATTAATGCATATTGCTGCCGCGCTCAATAAACAATTGATAGTGCTATATGGTTCTTCAGACCCAGCATTTACGCCCCCGCTCAATAATAATGCCCATATTCTCTCATTACGCTTAACCTGCTCACCTTGCTTCCAGCGAGAATGTCCAATCGCTCCTGCTGGAGATGAAAATCACTTAAGCTGCCTTACCGGCATTCGCCCTGAACTTGTTTTAAAATTAATACCACGATGAAACTAGCCATTGTTAAACTTTCTGCGCTAGGTGATATTGTCCATGCAATGGTCGCTCTACAATTTATTAAACAGCAGTTTCCTAGTAGTGAAATCGATTGGCTAGTTGAAGCGCCTTTTGCAGAACTCCTTGCTCATAATCCAGATATTCATCGCGTACTGCCCATTCAACTTAAAGCTCTCAAGAAAAACCCGAGTCAATTTATTAAACAATTTACTACCTTAAAGCACTACCAACAACAAAACTATGACCTTGTCATTGATGCTCAAGGCTTACTTAAATCAGCCATAACCGCACGCTTACTGAGCCCACAGCTTGCCGGCTTTAACGCCCATTCTTGCCGTGAAAAAGCAGCTTCTTGGTTTTATAAAACCACCATTGATGCCGCTTATGATACCAACACCATCGATCGTAACGCCAAAGTCTTAGCCGAACCCTTAGGTTTTACAATTTCGCAACACGATATTATTGCAAAACAAGCGTTTCTTTTTTTCGCACCACCGTCCGTCGAATTATCTTTGCATTTACATCCAAAGAAAAAAAATATTATATTTGTGATTGGTTCAACGTGGCCGAGCAGAAATTATCCAGCCGCAAAGTTTGTCACTATTGCAGAAGGCTTACAGCAGCATTGTTTAGTCGTGTGGGGAAATCAATGGGAGTTTGACACAGCAACATGGATGGCCACGCAAAGTAAATTCATACACGTCATGCCTAAACTTACGTTAAATGATTTAAAAGCTTTAATAGCACACGCTGATTTACTCATTGGAAACGATACTGGACCAACCCATATCGCATGGGGCTTAAATAAACCCTCGATTACTTTATTTGGTCCAACACCTATTAGCCGTGTTTACCAAACAAGCATTAATAAAGTGCTTAAATCATCCTCGATAGTGAATCCTTATCGATTGAATAAGAAAGATTTTTCAATTGCAGATATTTCAGAAAAAAACATTATTGAAATGGCTGATCAGTTATTAACAGCATAACAAAAACGTTAAGTTGCTAGGGATAACCGTTCGCCATGTGGTTGTTGCAGGAGGCGAAGAGTGGACGGTTAAAGTTCTAACATAGTTGGACAAGTCACCTGAGCGAAGCACCGAAGGGCTCACCCCAAACGGCTTAAGCTCAGGCTGTCTCAGCTTAAATTTGAAGACTTAAAACTCTTCCCAATCATCGCCTTCTTCAATAGACTCTATTTTAGTTACTTTTGGCGCTGTAGATGATTTACTGGCAGCCTGGCGTTCCACTTGCTTGGGCACATAATTGACGTCACTAAAATCAGACTGGATTGGTGCTTCGTTACTATTACCTACTTTAAAATAGCCCACGACAAGCGATAAATTTTGCACCTGTTCTTCCATTGATTCTGCCGCCGCCGAGGCTTGCTCCACTAATGCCGCGTTTTGTTGCGTGACATTATCCATTTGCAAAATAGCTTGATTAACTTGTGAGATCCCCACACTTTGCTCAGTAGAGGCTTCAGCAATTTCAGTCATAATCGTGGTTACACCATTAATCGCAGCCACGATTTCATTCATCGTTACCCCTGCTTGTGATACTAAATGCGTACCATCTTGAACTTTACTTACTGAATCTTGAATTAATTCTTTAATTTCACCTGCGGCTTTTGCTGCACGTTGCGCCAAATTACGCACCTCAACAGCGACTACCGCAAAGCCTTTACCACTTTCGCCTGCACGCGCGGCCTCAACTGCGGCATTTAATGCAAGAATATTCGTTTGAAAAGCAATATCATCAATAACAGAAATAATGTCGCCAATTTTATGTGACGATTGATTAATCTCTTCCATCGTCACGACTACTTCATGAACAACATTTACACCCTTAGTGGCAATTGCCGAGGAATCAATGGCTAATTGACTCGCATGCTTAGCACTTTTTGTATTGGCTTGAACGGTAGAAGTTAACTCTTCCATACTTGCTGCCGTTTGTTCAATACTAGCGGCTTGCTCTTCAGTACGGTGTGATAAATCATTATTTCCAGAAGCTATTTCTTGTGCAGCAGTCTGAATGGTGTAGCAGGTTAAAATGATTTCATTAATCATTTCTTTTAATTTAGCGACGGTCGTATTTGAATCATCACGCAAACGTCCAAACGCGCCTGAATAATCACTGGTAATTTTTTCCGTTAAATTGCCTGTTGCCATGGCACCCAGAACACGAATAATTTCATTTAAACTGATTGAACAGGTTTCCATCAGCTTATTAATACTTTTGGCGATGATTAAATCATAGCCTTCTTTACCTTGTTCAAAAATGCGTTCATTAAAATCACCATTGACGGCTGCATTAATAACCGTATCCACATCTTTCATGAATTTAATCATGTTAGTGTTATCTTCCCATTCAATAACATAACCTACGCGATCAGCGCTGTCATTGAATACTGCATTCGCTTTAACTGTCATATTTCGTCCGCCGATTAAGACATCTGATTTAAATGACCCTGTTAAGTTTTCAAGTAATTTACGTTGATGTTGTGGATTTTTATGGAATACATCGATGCTTTGACCAAGCACGTTTTCAATATCAAACCCAGGTAAATCTTTACGAAAATCATGCTCACTCTGTTTAAATATTTTATAAGCAGACGGATTAACGTAGATAATTTCAAATTGTGCGTCGGCAACCATCACCGCTGATTGTGCGCCATCTAGCGCCTGATTAAGACGAAACGCATTATCTAAAATTTGTCTGGAATCAGCTAATTGAACATTCATGTTGACTTGAGCAACATGAATGCCACGAAGTAAATCACCAAATTGATCATTACGCGATAGATTTAACTTATTCTTATAACGCCCATCAGCCATGCAATAAAGCGCATAAACACCTGATTCTAATGAACTATTTACATCAACAGCTAATTTGATAATCAGTGCAGATCCCCACAAGGACATCGCAGCAAATACCCCCATGAGCGCATAGTCTTGTACTAACGCTAACTGATACATTATCCAAGCTATCGGTATAAATAAAGAGCCTAAACCATAGGACACTTTTTTAACGACGCTGCTTTCACTAAAATATTTGATTAAAACATTAAGTGGCGAGAGCTCTAAACTGGCTTTATTTTCATTCAAATCTTTATACAAGGCCTCTGTTTTAGGTAGCTCGTCACGTTTCATCGCGTAACAAACTGAAAGAAATTCTTGTAACTCACCATTTTTAAATTTTGGAATAATATTGCTTTCAACCCAATAAAAATCACCCTTTTTTGTACGATTTTTAATATACCCTAACCAAGGTCGTCCTTGCTGAATGCTTTCCCATAATTGTTTATAGATAGCCGAGGGCATCTCAGGATGACGAATAATACTATGATCAGAGCCAATTAACTCGTCACGAGTAAAACCACTAATACTTATAAAAGCGTCATTTACATAAGTGATCCGTCCATTCAAATCAGTACGACTAACCAAAATTTCGCCTTTTTTCATAAAGACTTCGTTATTGGTTATGGGCATATTTATTTTCATGTTATTTTTTGTCATCTAAAAGTTGTAATTCTGGAGCACAGGCTTTGCTAAGCTGGCAAGCAACGCTTGCACTCCACACGGCTTACTTTGTTGGCATTATGCTGTTAAGCAATGCTTGATAAACGTTGACTTATTGTCAACCACTGCAACCACTCGGTCATACCTTGCCCAGTTTTTACTGACAGCTGTAACACTTTAATGCGTGGATTAATACGTCTAGCGTAATCAATACATTTTTCGACATCAAAATCGAGGTAAGGTAATAAATCAATTTTATTTAAAATCATTAGCTCAGCCGCATGAAACATATCTGGATATTTAAGCGGCTTATCTTCACCTTCGGTGACCGACAACACCACGACCTTATAAGCTTCGCCTAAATCAAAGGCGGCTGGACAAACGAGATTACCCACATTTTCAATCAAAACCAAGCTATTAGGTTCGGGTATTTGATCTTGCAGAGCATGGGCAATACTATGTGCATCTAAATGACAACCCTTGCCTGTATTAATTTGTAACGCTCTAACCCCTGTCGCACGAATTTTTTCAGCATCGAGTGTCGTTTGTTGATCGCCTTCAATGACGCTGATGGCACAGTCAGCAGGCAATTGTGTAATGGTAGCCGTTAATAAACTGGTTTTACCTGAGCCCGGACTTGACACAAAATTTAGAGCAAAAATGCCGTGTTGTCTAAAATATTCACGATTGAGCTGAGCATACTGATTGTTTTTAGCAAAGATATCTTGCTCGACTTTAATCCGCCTAACCGTTGCTGAGTGTTCAACATGCTCATGCTCATGTGTATGGGTATGGGCATGCGTATGTGCTGTCAACTGGCTTTCACCACAACCACAAATTCCACACATTAAATAACCTCCAATTCACTAATACGCAAATGCTCACCTTTTTTTATTTGAAATTCATAACTGCCACATATTGGACACTCATCATACCGATGTTGTATTTCAAAATGATGATAACATTTTGCACACCACGCTAAACCCACTTGCGGCACAATAACTAATTTGGCATGAGCTGCAACAGAGCCAGCCATTACAGCATCGAAACAAAAACTAATTGCCTCAGGCTCAACACCCGATAATTGCCCTATTTCCAAAAACACAGTAAGCACCCGAGTAAACTGCTGGTCTTTGGCTTGTTGCTCAATCATCTGTAAAATATTTTCACACAAGGATAATTCATGCATAGCAGTTAAACGGAAAATAGACTTCTCTAACTCATATTATTCTCAAATAATAGCACATGATTAACCTATAAGCAGTGCATAAAAGCTAGACTATACTATGGCTGAACAGTATGAATGGCTATGCCGTGTGGAGTGCAAGCACGGCTTGCTAACAGGCAAAGTCTGCGCTTCATGGTGTCCCACCTTTATTGTCAGCGCAATAAACTTATTTTCAACCATTTATTTACTCATTTATTTAGTTATGAAAAACACATTAAGCAAAAGCATGACCACCAATTTAATAGCCCTAGTTATTAGCTTAATTGGACTAATTTTTTCCCAAGATTTCATTAAGTCAGTAGGTTTTTTTGCCCTCTCAGGCGCTATCACAAACTGGCTTGCCATCCACATGCTGTTCGAAAAAATTCCTTACCTGTACGGTTCAGGCGTTATTCCAGAACGTTTTGAAGATTTCAAGCTTTCAATAAAACAACTCATGATGGAACAGTTTTTTACTGAAAGTCATATCACCAGCTTTATCCAAACCGAAGAACAACAAGGCAGTCAATTGCTTAATTTAGAGCCTTTACTCGACGCAGTGGATTACGAAAAAATCTTTCAAAGTTTAGTTGAATCGATTATGGAATCATCGTTTGGCAGCATGTTACAAATGATGGGCGGCCCAGAAGCTTTAGTGCCGTTAAGAGAACCTGTAACGGAAAAAATGCGCATAGCGTTAACTGAAATTGTTGCCTCAGAAACCTTTAAAACAGCGCTACAAGACGGTCTAAATGCTAACAAAATTAGTCATGATATTGTCAATAAAATTGAATTAGTCATCGATAAACGCTTGAGTGAATTAACCCCACAGATGGTTAAAGTAATGGTGCAAAACATTATTAACGAACACTTAGGCTGGCTGGTTATTTGGGGAGGTATTTTTGGTGGTGTGATGGGCGCTTTATTTGCATTTGCTTAAATAATGACTGCACTAAACTTAGCCTTTCAAGAATTTGGTCATGCAGATAAGCCTCCCCTTATTATTCTGCATGGCTTTTTTGCATCCTCCAGAAATTGGCGCGTTATTGCAGAAAAACTAGCCGACTCATACCATGTCTTTGTGCCTGACCTTCGTAATCATGGTGCATCGCCGCACCACCCGCTACTCGATTACCCAAGCATGGCTACTGATTTACTAGCCTTTATGGCTACGCACACCAAAACGCCACCGCACTTATTAGGACACAGCATGGGGGGCAAAGTCGCCATGTGGTGTGCGCTTAATTACCCAAACCAGCTTAATAAATTACTAATTATTGACATTGCCCCACGAAGCTATGAACACAGTTTTGATTCCTTAATTACCGCCTTGCAAGCCTTACCATTAACGCAATTAACACAACGTAAACAGGCCGAACACTGGTTAAGTGATTACATTCCTGACCTATCTTATCGGCAATTTTTATTACAAAATTTACTTTTAACAGACACCGGCTATAAATGGCGTGTTGATTTAACAGTTTTTAAAAAAATGGCACATCATATTGTAGCGTTCCCCAAGACCGAACAAATAATCCCATTTACCCGCCCAACCACTTTTATTTGCGGTCAAGACTCTGATTATTGTCACTTAAAGCACTGTCAACCACTGTTCCCTAACGCGCAGCAAATAAACATTGAGAATGCTGGACATTGGCTACACGCACAACAACCCGAAGCCTTTTTACAGCAGGTTAGAGACGTGCTTAGGCAACCGTTAAACTGAATTAACGCTTCCATGATGCATCATTATTGATGCATCTAAGCACTAAGCGTTGAGTAAACGTAATGCTTATGCTACCTATCCATAATTATTAAATAATTACATGCGGCGCACGATTTTTCAAGGTAAGCACCAGCCAAGTCAGCAGTGTAATAAGCAAGATTGCACAAATAATCCATTGATCACCCAAGTGAGCGTAGGGCGTTAAACCTTGCATCGGAGTGATTTTTTCTGTTAACACTGTTGTCGTAAACAACGGCGCTTGTTTAATAATCCTGCCTTTAGAATCAATAAACGCAGTCACCCCAGTATTGGTTGCCCGCGCCATGTAACGCCCAGATTCTAACGCCCGCATCGCAGCGATTTGCAGATGCTGATGTGGCTCAAATGAATTCCCAAACCACGCATCATTGCTCACATTAACCAAAAAGGCGGCCTCGGCTAAAAAGTCTCTGCTCGCATCACCAAAGGCATCTTCATAACAAATTGAAGTGATAAACGGATACCCTGCCGCTGTTAATAATGCTTGTTGCTTACCACCTGGCGTAAAATCGCCTAAACCAATCCGTAATTGTTTAAGAATAAATCCTGACACGGGTTGCCAAGGCATGTATTCCCCAAAAGGCAGTAAATGATCTTTTCGATAAATAGCTTGCTGCTCACCTAGGGCAAACACTGCATTATAAATTTCCTTTTTCTCAAGATTTGCCAAGGGCAGACCAATAATAATATCCACCCCATGCTCTTTGGCAGCACTTTGCAACGGCTCAATAAAAATTTCCTCCACCTCATTGTAAAAGGCAGGAATAGCCGTTTCTGGCCAAATAATGACCGCAGAATCCCAATGCGCCTCCGTTAATTGCCGATAACGCAGCATGGTGTTTAACTTGGATTTGGCTAACCATTTTTGATCCTGAGCAATATTGCCCTGAATTAAAGACACTTGAAAAGGTTCGCCTCTTGGCGAAGTCCAATTGATGTTTGTTAATAAACTTCCCGCGCCCCACAGGACTAACACAATGCCTGCTGCTCGCCATCGCCAGTGTGCTTGCGTCACAGCTAAAGTCAGTAACGCCGCAGTGATAACCAATAAATAACTGGTTCCATAAGCCCCTACAACAGGAATGTACCCTGCTAGTGGCGTTGCTAATTGTGAATAAGCACCTAATAACCAAGGAAAGCCATTAAGTAATAACACCCCACGAAAATAATCGACGGCTACCCATAACCCAGCAAGCACCAGCACGTTCCGATGCACTCGCAAGCGAACACTCATTAATCCAAGCATGGCTGGAAATAATGCCCAAAATGCCACAAATAACGCAGTGATTGCACTAGCACTGTAGCGATCAACCCCCCCAAACTCATGAATACTGATGTAAACCCACGACACCCCAAAGCCAAATGCTCCCAGACCAAACATATAACCACAGCCAAAAGCACGCAGCGGTGTAGCATGATGCCAAAGATAAAATAAAAGGCTTAACGCCAGTACGGTTAAATACGCAAAACTCATCGGCGCAAAACCAAGGGCAAATAACACACCAGCACTGAATGCAACGAGATATTTAAAAGATAAATGAGAAGTCAACATGAGGAAAAAGTAAGTTAAATCAAGAGAGCTAAACAATACCATGTTTTTATCTGCATCTTGTTTCCAAAATATTTAGTTAATAGATAAATTAGAAAATACTGAATTGCTAGCGCGAGTCAGTACATATTAGGTTTCAGCAAGTAAGTTACGATACAGCACTATGTTGTGATGTAAATCACCCATGAGGTGATTTTTTTAATTTCATAATAAATTACTTGGGATTTAGTTGAAGTAATATGAAAAAATAATTAAAGTGACACTTGGTATAACAACCTATCACACCTATGTAAAAGAGGATTAACTCATGAAAATAACAAAAAAAATCACGCTAATGGTCATGCTAGTTGCTGTTTTTGGCCACGTTTCTAGTTATGCTTATTCACCTGAAGAACTTAAAAAAGACTGTAAAAAACCTAGATTTACAGATTTTACTTTAGCCCCCTATTTGGCAGCAGATAATAATCAAATTCCTGCTGAAGCCACATTTTCTTTTAAAGTCTCAGTATGGACTGACCCAAGCACAATAAAAGTAACGGCAAAGGGTCAAGAAATCCCCTTTAAAGTAGAATCAAACAGCACTTTTCATAAAGTGAATAGCCAATTACCGGCGACACTTAATGGTGAATTTGTAAGGCTTAATGTTTACGCTGAGGCCGTATTAGGCTGTGATGCGTCTACGGGTTGGCTAATAAAAATTGCACAACCTAGTCATTAATCAACTACGCTAAATTGACATAAAAAAAGGGGATAGCACTCGTGCTTCCCCTTTTTTATAGCAACTAAAATTATCTAAACGCTGACTAAAGCCTTTAATAATTTCAGTGTATTACACGTTTTTTAACGCTAAGACATCTTGCATGTCATACAATCCGTTGGCTTTGTTTTGCAACCAGAGTGCAGCACGTACCGCACCTTTAGCAAAAGTCATACGACTGGTCGCTTTGTGTGAAATCTCAATAATTTCACCTTCATCAGCAAACATCACGGTGTGTTCGCCAATAATATCGCCAGCGCGAATGGTTGAAAAGCCAATGGTTTTTCTATCACGCTCACCAGTATGGCCTTCGCGTCCATAAACGGCATGGGTTTTCAAGTCTCTGTTTAAGGTCTCAGCAATCACTTCACCCATGCGTAAGGCAGTACCTGAGGGCGCATCGACTTTATGGCGATGATGTGCTTCAATAATTTCAATATCAGAATATTCACCCATAACCTGCGCGGTAATCGCTAATAATTTGAGTGCTAAATTTACCCCTACACTCATATTAGGTGCAAACACAATAGGTAAATCTTCAGCTATTTTTGCAATGTCATGCTTTTGTTGTGCACTAAAACCCGTGGTGCCGATGACAATTTTTTTGCCAAACTGCTGGCATTGCTGCAAAAGTTGCATTGAGGTTTCTGGGCGAGTGAAATCAATTAATACATCGAAGTCATTAATCACCTGAGATAAATCACTTAACACGTGAATACCCATCGCGTCTCTACCTAGTAACTCACCCACATCTTTACCCAGTGCTAAACTGTTAGCACGCGAGATTGCTGCTGTTAACTGGGCATTATCTTCAGCTAAGGTAGCGCTAAGTAAACATTGCCCCATACGACCTGATACACCAGCTATTGCAATACGTGTCATGATTAACCCGTTAATTTATCGAAAAAATTTTTCACTCCATCTGTCCACGAATGTTCTTGTGGGCTGTGAAATTTACCGCCGCCTGATAAGGATTCGCTTAATTTTTCAACTAAAGTTTTTTGTTCTTTAGTTAATTGGACGGGCGTTTCAATTTGAACTTTACATAATAAATCACCTATCGGACCACCACGCACAGGCTTTACACCTTTACCACGCAAGCGAAATTGTTTACCTGTTTGCGTTTCAGCAGGGATTTTTAAAACAACTTTTCCGTCTAAAGTAGGCACTTCTAATTCACCACCTAAACAGGCGGTTGGAAAACTAATGGGCATTTCGCAAAATAAATTTGCGCCATCACGACTAAAAATCGTGTGTGGTTTTACTTTAATTTCAACATACAAATCACCTGCTGGGGCACCACGTTCCCCTGCCTCACCCTCGCCTGCTAAACGAATCCGATCACCGGTATCGACGCCGCCAGGGATTTTGGCTGATAAAGTTTTCGTTTCTTGAACACGCCCATGACCATTACATTTAGCACAAGGATCTTTGATTTGTTTACCACTGCCACGGCAGGTAGGGCAAGTTTGTTGCACCGAGAAAAAACCTTGCTGCATCCGTACTTGACCATGACCATGACACATTGAGCAGTTGCTTGCCGTAGTGCCTTTTTTAGCACCAGAACCTTTACAGTCATCACACGCCACTAATACCGGAACGCGGATTTTTGCATCGGTTCCAGTTACCGCTTCTTCAAGCGTAAGTTCTAAGTTATAACGCAAATCTGAGCCACGCTGTACACCACCACGAGCGCGACTAGCCCCAAAGATGTCACCAAATACGTCACCAAAAATATCACTAAAACCGTCTGCTCCCCCTGGTCGTCCACCCATTGATGGATCGATACCCGCATGACCAAATTGATCGTAAGCGGAACGTTTTTTAGGGTCAGATAAGATTTCATAAGCTTCTTTTACTTGCTTAAATTTAACTTCTGCTGCTTCAGGATTATCTGCATTTCTATCAGGATGAAATTTCATCGCTAAACTGCGATATTTCTTTTTTATTTCAGCATCGCTGGCATTGCGGTCGATGCCGAGAACCTTATAAAAATCTTCTTTTTCTGCCATGACTTAGTATTAACTCTTGTTAGATAGGGAGGTGAGTTGAGTTATAAAAGATTCAAAGGGAAATCAATGCAAACAATGTACTGATAATAAGTAAAGCATGCGTGCATAACGTGTTACCCCATTTGAAAATTAGGGCTACCAACTTAACACGAGACACAGAACAAGGCTTAACCTTTAATCGTGTCCTGCTTTAAGTTGGTAGCCAAAATTAGGGACTATCTTTTTAACATTATGAGTAGTAATGGGAGCGGCTAATCCCGCTCCCATTCTGGAAATAAAACGTTGACTCAACTATTGAAAGTTATTTGTCTTCTTTAACTTCTTCAAATTCAGCATCGACAACGCCATCATCGCTAGCATGTGATGCAGAAGCATGCTCGGCATTATCAGCCTCAGCATTGTCTTTTTGTGCATACATACGTTCGGCTAGTTTACCTGATAATTCAGTCAACTCGTTCGTTTTAGCATCGATTGCCTCTTTATCTTCAGTTTTAAGAACGTCTTTTAAGGCATTAATTGCATTTTCAATGGCTGTTCTTTCTTCTGAATCCATTTGCTCAGCAAATTCTTTTACTGATTTTTCAGTCGCATGAATCATGCCTTCAGCATGGTTTCTTGCGTGAACTAACTCAGTTAATTTACGATCTTCATCAGCATGGGCTTCGGCGTCTTTAATCATACGTTGCACTTCATCGTCTGATAATCCACTTGAGGCTTTGATAATAATTGATTGTTTTTTACCGGTTGCTTTATCTTTTGCTGAAACATTTAAAATGCCATTTGCATCGATATCAAAGGCTACTTCAACTTGTGGAATACCACGTGGTGCAGGTGGAATGTCGGCTAAATCAAAACGTCCCAAAGATTTATTGGCAGACGCTTTTTCGCGCTCACCTTGTAACACATGCACAGTAACCGCCGTTTGATTATCATCAGCTGTAGAAAAAACTTGTGAAGCATTGGTAGGAATGGTGGTATTTTTTTCAATTAGTTTTGTCATCACACCGCCCATTGTTTCAATACCCAATGACAAGGGAATAACATCCAATAACAACACATCTTTTACTTCACCACCTAATACACCCGCTTGAATGGCTGCACCTAATGCTACGGCTTCATCAGGGTTGACATCTTTGCGTGGTTCTTGGCCAAAAATGCTTTTAACCATTTCTTGCACTTTAGGCATTCTTGTTTGCCCACCCACTAAAATAACATCATTAATTTCGCTTGCTGATAAGCCCGCGTCTTTCAACGCCATTTCACAAGGGCCTTTAGTGCGATTAATTAACTCTTCAACTAAGGCTTCTAATTTTGAACGGGTCAATTTAACGTTTAAATGTTTTGGTCCTGAAGCGTCAGCGGTAATATAAGGTAAGTTAACATCTGTTTGTTGACTTGATGATAATTCGATTTTAGCTTTTTCAGCCGCTTCTTTTAAGCGTTGTAAAGCTAAAGGATCTTTATGAAGGTCTACGCTACTTTCTTTTTTAAATTCACTTGCAAGAAATTCAATAATACGTGAATCAAAATCTTCGCCGCCTAGGAATGTATCACCATTAGTTGATAACACTTCAAACTGATGTTCACCATCTATTTCAGCTATTTCAATGATTGAAATATCAAAGGTACCGCCACCTAAATCATAGACTGCGATTTTAGTATCGCCTTTAGGTTTATCCATACCAAACGCAAGCGCCGATGCTGTTGGCTCATTGATGATACGTTTAACTTCTAAGCCGGCAATACGCCCAGCATCTTTAGTGGCTTGACGCTGTGAATCATTAAAATAAGCAGGCACGGTAATAACTGCTTCAGTAACGGTTTCCCCTAAATACGCTTCTGCATCTTTTTTTAATTTCATTAAAACGCGAGCAGAAATCTCAGGTGCGGCCATTTTTTTATTGTGGACTTCAACCCATGCGTCACCGTTTTCAGCTTCGACAATATGATAAGGCACCATTTTAATATCTTTTTGCACTGCATCATCTTTAAAGCGACGACCAATTAATCGTTTGATAGCAAACAGTGTATTGGTTGGATTAGTGACTGCTTGACGTTTTGCTGATTGCCCAACTAACACCTCATCATCACTGGTGAAGGCAATAATTGAAGGGGTAGTACGCGCACCTTCACTGTTTTCAATAACACGCGCTACGCCATTTTCCAATACTGCAACACATGAGTTTGTTGTTCCTAAATCTATACCAATTATTTTAGCCATTGAATTCTCCAAACTTGACAATTATAAAATGTAAATACTTAACCCGATAATAGGGTCGTTTTTTTTGATTTCAAGCTTTTAACGTTAAGCCTGTGTATCAATACTGGTTTTTGCCACCACGACCATTGCAGGACGTAATAATCGACCATT
Organism: Methylococcaceae bacterium; assembly: GCA_007280895.1. Classification (GTDB taxonomy): domain Bacteria; phylum Pseudomonadota; class Gammaproteobacteria; order Methylococcales; family Methylomonadaceae; genus Methylovulum. Next base: position 16,252 of record QYQN01000108.1, on the reverse strand, counting down.
AAGTAAGTAGCCTTTTTGAAATACATTGACCACTGTATTGGGAGCAGCGCCTTCTACTTCCTGCATTGCCATGGCTTGATGATGCTCGGCATTAAACAGTTGACCGACTGGATCAATCGTTTCAATATTAAATCTTGCTAACGCAGATTCAAATTGTTTAATGGTTAATTCACTGCCTTGGCGAAATTTGTTTACTTCGTCACTGTCGCCATTGGCGGCATGTAATCCCAACACTAAACTATCTAATACGGGCAATAATTCTTTAGCAAAATTGGTTAAAGCAAACTTATGTGCATCTTCTAAGTCTTTTTTAGTTCTTTTTTTCAAGTTATCCATGTCTGCTTGAATGCGCAACACTTTTTCCCAATGCTCGGTAGCCTTTGATTTTTCAATAGCAAGCTCTTGTTTTAATTCGTCTATTGTATATTCATGCTCGATAATTTCAGTGTGTTCAGCCTGTTCATTGATTACATTATCTGCGCTTACCTCGCTTTCAAGCGGCTCGTGCATCGTTGTTTCTTCGTCAATACCGCTTATTATATTTTCCTGCTCAGTCGTCATTTCTCTATACCTTGGCTGTTGGTTAAGTCCCCTAAAATGGGGGTGGTGATTTTGGATTCAAGGCAGCACCTAATAATTTTGCCGTGACATCCACATAAGGAATAATTTTTTCATACGCCATTCTGGTTGGACCAATGACTCCCAGCACGCCTACTACTTCATTGTCTACCGAGTATGCTGAAGTCACCAAACTGCAATGATCAAATGCTTGATAACCCGATTCTTCACCAATGAAGATTTGCACACCTTCTGTTTTCATACATTGGTCTAATAAATGAATGACGCCTTGTTTTTGATTAAAGGCTTCAAAGAGTGTTTTTAAACGCTCTGTCGTGGCTAATTCTGAAAACCCCATTAAATTAGTTTCACCTGCCAAAATATAATCTTCTTTAGTTTTATCTTGATCAAAGCTTTCATGCGCCATTTTAATAACCTCTAACATGCCTTCATTGAGATGCTGTTGATCAAACTGCATTTCTTTAATCAGCGACGTGCGTAAATACTCCAAACTGCGACCTGAATAATGGGTATTAAGGTAATTTGCGGCGTGTTGTAAATCAGTCACTGAAAATTCTTTCACCGTATGAATAATTTTGTTATGAACTTCCTGTTCATTAGTGACAAAAATAACTAAGACACGATTATGGGATAAAGGCAAAAACTCAATATGGCGTAAACAGACAATTTCATGACGCGGCAAGGTGACAACTCCGGCCATTTGAGTCAGTTCAGCAAGTAATTTTGATGCTGCACCCAGCATATCATTCGCATCGTTCGTGGCAGATAACCCTTCTTGCATGCGTACTAATACTTGCTCGTCTAAGGGCTTAACGGTGACTAATGTGTCAACAAATAAACGATAGCCGGTAATGGTAGGTACCCGACCAGAAGAAGTATGCAGCGAATGCACTAGCCCTAAATCTTCTAAATCAGCCATGACATTTCGAATGGTAGCTGGGCTAAGTTTTAATTCTGAATCTTTTGATAAGGCACGCGATCCTACTGGCTGACCATCTGAGATATAACGCTCAACCAAGGTTTTTAGTAACTGTAAGGAGCGTTCATTAAGATGGTGAAAATTTTGGTTCACAAATTTAACCTTTTGGTCGTCTCACGAAGATAGCTAATCAATTAGCTTGTTTCGCCGTAAATAATGCTAATTGCTCTTGCGTAGCTTCTTGTTGGTAAGTATCTTTCCATTGCGCATAAGGCATTCCGTAAATTTTTTCTCTCGCTGTTTCATAATCTATCGCCAATTCTTTTTCCTGAGCCGCCTCAACATACCACTTAGCTAAACAATTCCGACAAAAGTCAGCAAGATTCATTAACTCAATATTTTGTATGTCTGGATGACTTTGTAAGTGAACCAGCAAACGTCTAAAAACGGCTGCGTCTAACTCAGTTTGTGTGGCATCTTGCATACTTTTCTCCATCGTAACGTAGGTGTTTTTTAGGTCTATTTTTAATAGGTGGGGCATAAAAATTTAATTTCAAGGACATAACAAAAAACCATACTGTCAGGTAACCTCTTCGTTAAACATTCATCACACCACTTAATTAAGTACAGTGAGATTAACCATGAGGGCGATAAATAACTGAATTTAAAAGCTAACACCCTGTTTAAAAAATTTATTTTACCCTTAACAAGGCTAATACCAGCGGTATACTTACACCTCATCTTTTGTTTAATTATGGTGAGTTTGCAATATTACGTTAAAATGCACGTAACTTAGGGTGCTGGCTGATTCTTTAATCGTAACACCACGTAAGTTATAATGCCGTTTATCATTAATCAGTATGTTTAACTCATCAATTTTGGGATTTAATTGGTAATTTCATGAGAATTCACAGTTCATCATTGACCATAACGCCGGCCAGACTGACGCATCAGTCTGCCACTAAAAACCGTGCGACTTCACCATCTGAGCCAACTCAAGTCAATAATACCCGTGGCAATGCAATCCCTAATGCCGCCAAGGTAGAACAGGTTTCAGCTACTGCTCCTGTCCGTGATAATTCCGCTAACTCAACTGAACACTATCAACCTACTGATAAAAACACGCGTAACGCCCTGAATGCTTATCAACGTTTTTTAACTCAACCCTTTCAAACTTCTGATTCTCTCCTTTCAAGCGTCGATGTCTACGCTTAATATTAAGTATTTTTCTCATGAAACAAGCCTTAGATTTTATTCCTGTCCTGCTATTTTTTATCGCCTATAAATTTTACGATATTTACGTGGCAACTGCGGTCGTGATGATTGCCACCCTATTGCACGTTACCTATACGTGGTTTCGCTATCGTAAAGTGGAAACCATGCAATGGATAACCCTAGGTTTAATCATTATCATGGGCGGTGCAACCTTATATTTACAAGATGAACAATTTATCAAATGGAAGCTTTCGATCATTGAGTGGTTATTTGGTCTGGCTTTTTTAGGTAGTCAATTTATCGGTAACAAACCTTTTGTAGAGCGCATTATGTCAGCCAATATTAGTTTGCCAGACAATGTTTGGAAACGCTTAAATCTGCTATGGGCCAGTTTTTTTATGAGTGTAGGTTTTATCAATTTATACGTCATGTACAATTTTTCTACAGATGAATGGGTGACCTTTAAAACCTTTGGTGTGCCAGGTTTGCTGGTTATTTTTATAGTTGCTCAAATGTTTTTTTTATATAAATATATTCCCCAATCGGAGAAATAACATGCTTTACGCCATCATAAGTGAAGATGTTGATAATAGCTTGACCCTACGTATGTCAGTAAGACCAGCACATATAGCGCGCCTTCAAGACCTGCAAGATGCAGGAAAATTAGTCCTTGCTGGCCCCTTTCCTGCCATTGATTCCAATCACCCTGGTGATGCAGGCTTTACCGGTAGTTTAATTGTTGCTGAGTTTTCAGAGCTTAGCGCTGCTGAGCACTGGGCAAATACTGATCCATATTTCATTGCGGGCGTTTTTGCTCGCGTCACTGTTAAACCCTTTAAACAAATTTTTCCACAATGACTACTGAACTCATTAAACAAAGTTTAACGCTTGCCTTTACACCAGAAATTCTGGAAATTATTGATAGTAGTGCGGCTCATGCCGGTCACGCTGGTGCGCGTGCTGGTGGCGGTCATTACCATGTCACTATTGTCGCTGACGCGTTTGAAGGAAAATCTGCCGTACAACGGCATCAACTAATTTATCAAGCACTTGGTGACTTGATGAAACAACAAATTCATGCCCTTGGCATTAATGCTCTCTCACCCTCTGAAAAATAAAGGAAATAAACACATGAAAAAAGCATATATTCCCTTACTGGTTATAGGCACAAGTCTTATTGCCGTAGGTTGCGATCAAAAATTACCCAACACAGCTGCACCTGCTGCTGCAACATCAACAGCAGCGCCTGTTGTTGATAAAGCAGATGCGATTGCCTCAGTAAATGGCAAATATATTCCTAAAAGTACCTTAGCAAATCTTGAAAAAGAAATTGCTATGCGTGGTCAAGGTCAAAGTATTCCAAAAGAAAAATTAATTGAAGAATTAATTCAACGTGAATTGTTGGTGCAAGATGCTGAAAAGAAGAATCTTGATAAAACACCTGAAGTCTTGGCAAATGTTGATGATGCAAAAAAATCAATTTTGACTCAGGCTGAGGTCCAAGAATTTATGAAAAATAACCCCGTTACTGATGCTGAAGTTAAAGCAGAATATGACACTAAAGTTGCGGGTGAAAAAGCGATTGAATACAAAGCGCGACACATTTTAGTAAAAACTGAAGCTGAAGCTAAAAAATTGCTTGCTGAATTAGACAAAGGTGCTGACTTTGCTAAATTAGCAGATAAAAATTCATTAGATGGCAAAGAATCACAAAATGGTGGTGACTTAGGTTGGTTTGTTGCCAGTCAAATGGTTGAGCCTTTTTCAAAAGCAGTCATGGCATTAGAGAAAGGTAAATACACAACTGCACCGGTACAAACTCAATTTGGCTGGCACATTATTTTAAGAGAAGATTCACGTCCGCAAACACCACCACCCTTGGAAGCAGTTAAAGAACAGCTAACCCCTTTCTTGCAACGTAAAAAATTGCAAACAATGATTGAAAACTTACGCAAAGAAGCAAAAGTTGAAATCTTAGTTCCTTTAAAAGATGAGCCTGCTAAAGTCCAAGAAGCACCGGCTGAAATTGCACCAGCACTACCTGAAGAAGCTATCCCTGAAGAAGCAACTACTGAAACTACACAAGCAGTAGAAGAAAAAGCAGCCGTAATAGAAGAAAAAACACCTGCTGAAAAACCAGCAGAAAAAGCTAAAAAAGAAGAAAAAAAGCACTAAGCCAACGCCCGCATTTATAACTATAAGTTGTGCAAAGGGCGAGTTAATCGCCCTTTTTTTTATATAATTTTTTCTACATAACTGATTAGCAACTGTACCTGACGCTGACCACGGTATTCATTAGCTTCTAGTTTATACACTGCCTTAATTTGTCTTAGCCCTAGCCATTGCTCAGTTTGGTCCACAAAAAAAGCAATCGCATCGATTAAAACATGCCCTTTTGGTTGACGTAATACAAATTTCAAATGCCGTTGCCCAACAATCCGCACTTGAATAACGTCAAATACCCCATGAAATAAAGGCTCTGGAAAGGTTTGCCCCCACGTTGCCGCCTGTTGCAATACATCTGCGGTAACAAGTGTTAATTCATCTTCTGTTAATTCACCATCAGTGAGTATTTTTTGTTCTAAATCAACACTGTTTAAGCGTTGCGTGACGATCTCATTAAATGCCAACACAAATGCTGGATAATCATGCAGCATAATGGTTAACCCAGCGGCCATCGCATGACCACCAAATTTAGATAAAATTTTAGGGTGAGCCGTGGCAATATCACTTAACACATCACGAATATGCAAACCGTGAATAGAACGCGCCGAGCCTTTTATTTCGCCGTCTATAGCACCTTGCGTAACGGGTGCAAAAGCAATGACAGGACGATGTAATTTATCTTTCATTCGCGCGGCTAAAATGCCAATAACACCTTGATGCCAGTCCTTATTGTACAAACACACGCCTGCAGAAGCATAGTGAGCATCCATGAGCTGTAATTCCGCCAGTAACCCCATTGCTTCCTGTTTCATCTGCTCTTCAACTTCACGACGTTCGGTATTTAACTGATCTAATAATAATGCCGAATGCTTAGCCAGTTCATGATCATCTGTTAATAAACACTCAATACCCAAGGCCATAGTATCCATGCGCCCAGCGGCATTTAAACGGGGGGCAATGGTGTACCCTAAATCGCTTGTTGACAGCGTGGCAGGATTTTTCCCAGCCACCGTAATTAACGCCAAGAGACCTGGATGACATTGCATAGTACGAATTCGCAACAACCCCTGATGAACTAAAATTCGATTGGTCTGATCTAATGCCACCACGTCTGCTACTGTGCCTAAGGCTACAAAATCAAGTAACTGCGCTAAATTTGGTTCAGCAAGTTGTTGCTCAGTAAACCAGTTTTTTTCACGTAGGCGACTTCGTAACGCCATCAACACATAAAAAATAACCCCCACTCCAGCTAACGACTTACTAGGAAAGAGGTCATCCTGTAAATTAGGATTAACGATAGCTGCGGCCTCAGGCAGTTCATTACCAGGCAAATGATGATCAGTAATTAAGACCTTAATGCCCAAGGCATTCGCCGTTGCCACCCCCTCAATACTAGAAATGCCATTATCCACCGTGATAATAATGTCTGGATGTTGTAATTTAACTAACTCAACAATTTCTGGAGTTAAGCCATAACCGTATTCAAAACGATTAGGCACAACAAAATCAACATAACGCGCTCCTAAAGCACGTAAACCTTTAATTGCCACAGCACAACTGGTTGCGCCATCGGCATCAAAATCAGCCACAATGGTTATTCTTTGTTGCAATACAAGTGCCTGTGTTAATACCTCAACCATTGTTGTCATCCCTGATAATAACCACGGTGAAGGTAATTTAAGCAAACGGCGATCAAGCTCCTCTTCTGCATAAACACCACGCGCAGAAAAAATTCGTTGCAACAAAGAAGAGCGCTCGAATAACGACGTCGCATGATTAGAAAGCGGACGTGTCACTATCAATTTTTTTACACTTTGAGAATACATTAAGAAGCTGCTGTTAAGAAAGCGAGGCCTACACACGTCGCATGGTGAAAAATTAACCAGCATTATAACTGCTAAGCCTTGTTAAGGTTAGGTCGTAATAAGCCAGTGCGTATCATTAAAACTAACAGTTAAAGCCCTCTGATTAGTTGTGTTGTTCCAGTTATTCGCCCGTATAACACTTAAAGATGCCGAAATTTAAATTTCATAAAAAAAATACTGATTAGCCCGTGTTTGTTTAGTACCATGACTTTAAGATACGCATTCACTGCTTTCGTGAATGTTGCTTTGTTTCACGTTATCTCACCACTTATTTTGTTATTACCTGTTAAAGGAGTATTTCCATGCTAAAGACGTATCGTAACCATGTCGCTGAACGTGCTGCCGAAGGCATTGTGCCCAAACCTTTGGATGCTGAACAAACCGCTGCTTTATGTGAGCTCATTACGCACCCACCTGAAGGCGAAGACACGCTCTTTTTATTAGATTTACTGGCTAATAGAATCCCTGCAGGCGTTGATGAAGCCGCGTATGTAAAGGCAGGTTTTTTAGCGGCAATTGCCAAAAATGACGCACACTCCCCTATTTTATCTGCAGAAGATGCCACCGTTTTATTAGGCACTATGTTAGGCGGCTATAACGTCGCCCCCTTAATTGATTTATTAGACATTGCCGCGTTAGCACCCTTAGCTGCAAAAGCGTTAGCTCACACCTTATTAGTCTTTGATGCCTTTCATGATGTTCATGCCAAAGCCAAAGCTGGCAATGACTATGCCCAACAAATTATGCAAGCGTGGGCAGACGCCGAATGGTTTATCAGCAAACCCAGCGTCCCTGAAAAATTAACCGTGACCGTTTTTAAAGTCACCGGTGAAACCAATACCGATGACTTATCGCCCGCACCAGATGCGTGGTCACGCCCTGATATTCCTTTACATGCTAAAGCAATGTTAAGCATTCCACGCGAGGGCATTAGTAATGCAGAACAGCAACTTTCTGAATTAAAACAAAAAGGCTTCCCCGTGGCGTATGTGGGCGATGTGGTGGGTACAGGCTCATCAAGAAAATCAGCAACCAACTCTGTGCAATGGTACATAGGTAACGCAATTCCTTTTATCCCCAATAAGCGTGATGGCGGCGTGTGCATTGGTGGAAAAATCGCACCCATTTTCTTTAACACTATGGAAGACTCTGGCGCCTTACCTCTTGAATGTGATGTTACGCGCTTACTCATGGGTGATGTCATTGACATTTTTCCTTACCAAGGCGTTATTAAACGCCATGACAGTGAAGAAATCGTTTGTCAATTTTCTTTAAAGACCGACGTGATTCTTGATGAAGTGCGTGCGGGTGGGCGCATTACCTTGATTATTGGTCGTGGCTTAACCGATCGCGCAAGAAAAGCGATGGGCTTAACTATTTCTACGGTATTTAATCGCCCCTCTAGTCAATCTGCTGAAGCGCCAAGTAAAGGCTTTACCTTAGCGCAAAAAATGGTAGGGCGAGCCTGTGGTGTGGCTGGGGTGCGTCCACATACCTACTGTGAACCACACATGACTACCGTAGGCTCACAAGACACCACGGGGCCGATGACACGCGATGAATTAAAAGATTTGGCCTGTTTGGGCTTTTCAGCAGACTTAGTTTTACAATCTTTTTGTCATACTGCGGCCTACCCAAAACCAGTGGATATTGCCATGCAACATAGCTTACCTGACTTCATCATGAATCGAGGCGGCGTGTCGTTACGTCCTGGAGATGGCATTATTCATTCTTGGCTAAATCGCATGTTATTGCCCGACACAGTAGGCACTGGCGGTGATTCACACACGCGCTTCCCGTTGGGTATTTCATTTCCAGCAGGTTCAGGTTTAGTTGCCTTTGCTGCGGCAACAGGCGTTATGCCCTTAGACATGCCTGAATCAGTATTGGTGCGTTTTAGTGGACAAATGCAGCCCGGCATAACACTGCGCGACTTAGTCAATGCCATCCCGTATGTGGCCCTACAAAAAGGCTTATTAAGCATTGCTAAAACCGCCAAGAAAAATGTCTTTTCAGGACGCATTTTAGAAATCGAAGGCTTGCCCGATTTAAAAATTGAACAAGCCTTTGAATTATCAGATGCCTCAGCCGAACGCTCCGCAGGGGGGTGTACAATTAGACTCAACCCAGAACCCGTTAAAGAATATTTACAATCCAATATTAGTTTATTGCACTGGATGCTTAACCAAGGTTATGGCGACGCTGCAACCCTTACGCGTCGTATTGAAGCCATGCACGCTTGGCTTACCAACCCAGAGTTATTGGCCCCAGATGCTGACGCCGACTATTATGAAATCATTGATATTGATTTAAATGACATCAAAGAACCGTTACTTGCCTGTCCTAATGATCCTGATGACATTAAACCTTTATCAGACGTTGCAGGAACAAGCATTGATGAAGTGTTTTTAGGCTCCTGTATGACCAACATTGGGCATTTCCGTGCTACTGAAAAATTATTAAAGCAACACCAAGGTGAGTTACCAACACGCTTATGGATTGCCCCCCCCACTAAAATGGACGAAACAGAACTGACCAAAGAAGGCGCGTATGAAACATTTAAACGTGCTGGTGCACGCACCGAAATGCCTGGCTGCTCGTTGTGCATGGGCAATCAGGCGCGTGTTGCAGATAATGCAACGGTGGTCTCAACCTCAACCCGAAACTTTCCCAATCGTTTAGGTAATGGTGCGAATGTGTATTTAGCCTCAGCAGAATTAGCGGCCGTATGCTCAGTGTTAGGCAAAATTCCAACCGTTGCTGAATACATGCACTACAGCCAACACATCACTGACAACGCAGCCGATACTTATCGGTATTTAAATTTTAATACTATGAGTGCTTATCAAGACGCGTAGACAGCACCTGAAAGGGTGAAGGGTTAACAAAGTCTTTGACCTAACCCTCACCCTTCTTTTTATTTTACCCAAAGCGCCTTTTGCTGATTTTATAACAGCATTAATAACCCACAGGCAGCGTCGATAAAGCATTTTTCCTGAGCAAGAAATGATGCCTACGTTTTTTGCAAAAAAACTTTTTCAAACGTCACTGTTTGTCGCTGCTATCTTCCATACTATCTCCATTACCTCAACACACATGTTGTTATTTACTTAGTATGGAGATTTTATGCACAAATCCGACTTGCCTTATCTAACGCAAGACCGCTTAGATTATTTTTTTACTGCTGTTTACGACGCAGAGGTTCCAAGCCCTCATAAAGATGCGCAAATCGTCGCGTTATTAACTGCTTTAAAAGCTATGCAACATTTCAATCATTTTCATCGGAGTAACGACACCAGAGAATTTTTCACGCTATTAAATGATATTTTTAATTTTGAAAGAAACTCAGAGGGCACTACCTTGTGGCTAGCGTTAATTTTAGCTATTAAAGAATTGTATGGTTTTTCACCTGAAAAACTTCGTGAACTAATGAAATTAGTCACTATTAGAAAATAATTATTCTTACATAGCCTAAGAACAACCTATTCATTCCTCCTTTTGTGAGATTACGCTAATGAAAGAACAAAAAAGAATTCAAAACAAATTTCAATGGGTGCCCATGCATTTACGCAATAAATTGGCACCGCCCCGCAAAGCCGATCATCGCAACCCTCTCTATTGGATAGCCTGTGACGGTGGTGAGCGCTATTTTGTCAATAATACAACTGAAATACTGGAGAAATTGATAGTTGATACCGGTGGCTTCGTAAGCTGTGATGATGAAATAGCAACGATAGATACAGGTAAAGGTTATTACTATACCCATATTCTTCCCATGGAAGCTGTTAAAATTGAAGAATATGATGATTACTATGATTTGGATTATTTTTTACAACTATCGCTAGTTGTTCATTCACAACTTCACGGCTGCTTTGAAATTAGAACCCTAGGCAAAAAAGGCGGTATTGGTGAAGCCGTCCTATTATGGGATTCTTTAGAAGCCGGCAAAAATATAGTTGTGTTCAATTTAGCCATGATTAACTCAGTGCAGTCTCTTTTTATTAATTACCATGTTTTATTACCCCCCTAAATCATAAATAAACATGACAAAGCATAAGCTATTTGGCACACACGATAGCCAAGAAAAATTGGGAGGGCAATACAACTTGCCCTCCCTACACAGCTAAGTTAGTTATTAACCAACGGATACGCACACACCCCAGTTCTTTTTCCTGATAAAAATCAGCACTTATCCAGTGTTCACCCACCACCGCTAAACGTTGATCTAAATAAATAAGCGGCATGAGCGTGCGCTGCCAAGGTGGGATGCTAGCTTCTTGAAAGAGTTTTTTTAAACTATGAAAACCACGCCGATTAGGTAAGCAAATTTTTTCCCCACCGGATCTAAAGCGTACTTCAATGTGCGCATTCGCCCATGTGCTTAACAAAATACCTGAAGAGGCTGGCTCACAGCATAAGCGATGACTAGCACTTAAGCGCAATGCCTGTTGTTGATTTGGCCAATTGATTTTAACCTGCTCATCACCAGCGTTGTCATTGGCGACACAATATAAGGTTTGTTGATAGCGCCGAATACTATACAACGCATTGAGTGTCACCTGAGGCATACTGTCTTCACGTGCATTGACGACATCACTATCAATTTTCTCAAGTACCTTTAAAGCGGGCATTCTTATGCCTAAGTGCTTAAGCCACGCTCGCAAAATGGCATGCTTAACTGCCACTGAATAAGTATTTAATTGCGAACACGGCAAACTATTGTCTGCGTTATTAAGTAAGGTGCCTAACACAATTGTAGCCAGCTCTACGGTCACAGCGTCAGCTTGAGCACAATGACTGGCAGTTCTGGCAATAGTTTTATCTACACCAGGCCAGCGTTGTTTTACTAAAGGAAGAACAGTTAAACGTAAATAATTACGATCATAATCTGTTTGTTGATTGGTAGGATCTTCTACCCACTGTAAAGCATGCTGTTTAGCATAAGCCGTAATAGCGGCTTTGGTCGTGTCAAGCAAGGGTCTTATTAAATACCCTTGCCCAAACGCCTTACCCGCAGGCATTGCCGCCAACCCTCGTAACCCACTGCCGCGAAATAATTGCAGCAAGACCGTTTCCATCTGATCTTCACGATGCTGCGCTAACAGCAGCAGATCATTTTTTTTTACTAAGGATTTTAATGCAGCGTAACGCGCATTTCTTGCAGCCTCTTCAGGACTTTCACCTAAACGAGGCTGCGCATCAACCGATACGCCAATAAAGTCAATTTGGTAAGCCTGAGCGATACCTTGGCAATGCGCCGACCATTGAGCAGCGACAGCTTGCAAACCATGATTTACATAGACAGCGGTAATTTTTTTCTTGCCCTCAAGATGGTTAACACAGGCATGCAGCAACACATGAGAATCCAGACCACCGCTATACGCAATATAAATATGCGAAGCTTGATGAAGTTGAATAGCCTCATCAATACGCTTAAGCGCCAGAAGCATAAAATTACTCAACCGTCCATTGCACTACACCGCTGTATGCGGTAACTAAAACAATGATGCCAAAAGCAATGCGATACCATGCAAAAATAATAAAATCATGATTACTTATATAGCGCAATAAACTTTTAGTGGCAAATAATGCACTGAGGAATGCAGCAACTATGCCTAGACTAAAATACGGTGCATCGGTTGCTAAATCGAACAACTCACGATGCTTAATCATTTTATAAAGACTAGCGATAATTAAGGTAGGAATAGCTAAAAAAAATGAAAATTCCGTCGCTGCTTTTCTTGATAAACCCAATAATAAGCCACCAATAATGGTTGAGCCCGAACGCGAAGTGCCTGGAATTAACGCACATGCCTGAGCTAGTCCCAACTTTAAGGCATCTAAGGGTTGTAAATCATCAACATCATGAATACGAATCACATGCTCTCTACGTTCAGCCCAAATAATAATAAACGCACCAATGATAAAGGCTAAGGCCACCGGCACCGGCTTAAACAAAAAATGGGTAATATAATCACCCAACAACAAACCTAAGGCGGCTAAAGGAATAAAAGCAATCACGAGGTTCAGCACAAATTTTTGTGCTGAACGTTGCGTAGGCAAGCCTAATAATACCGTCATAATTTTCTTACGATACTCCCAGCACACCGCAAAAATCGCTCCCATTTGGATAACAATTTCAAAAATCTTGCCTTTATCATCGTTAAAATTAAGTAAATCGCCAACCAAAATTAAATGCCCCGTGCTCGACACGGGTAAAAATTCGGTTAAGCCTTCAACAACGCCTAACACAAGTGCTTTTAATGCTAATAAAATATCCATACGTCTTATTGATTATGAGGAAGTTAAGTTGCCTAGCGGCAAAAAGTTAATGAATATGTACTTCGCGGTTTTGTACTGTATCGCTTCTACGCAAGGTATAACGATCTTTTTGATTAACAGGCAAAGGCTTGCCATCGTCGCTGAGTTTAATCAAAGTTTCATTATTTTCAATACGATAGTAATGCGGCGTACCTTTGTCACGCGGTGTTAAGAGCACTGTTTGCGTGGCATCGTCCCATTGATACTTACCCTTTTCATAAAATTCTCTTGACGATTCTTTGGCAGATTGGGTCACCAACAAATAAAGATTTTTTTGCTTTAACGACAAAGTTATTTTAACGCCATTACAATCTTCACAAGGTAAGTAGCCATAAAAAACACCATGAAAATCTGTGCTTTTATCGATAGCTTGCTGATGTTCGGCGTGCTCATTATGTTGTTCCATATTTTTAACGCGAGCTTTTAAAAACTCTTGTTCGGATTTTAAATCGGCCTTGCCCTCCATGGAAAAAACGGTACTCACGATGACGAGGGAACATACTAAGGTTTGTTTTAAGAGGTGTTTTATTGTGTGCATAAGAGTCACTATTTAATAAAATCAATTACATTTAAAGAGAACGGCTACCCACTTAAGACAGGATAGCCTGAGCTTAAACCATTTGTGGTGAGGCTTAGGCGAAGCTCAGGACTAAAAGCCTTGTCGAACCATGATCGGCTTAACCGTCCCGTCTTAATTGATAGCCAAGATAACCCGATAGGGTCTAATTAAGCTGACATTTTATCTGAATGTCAGGATATTACTTATACTACTTTACTAAAAAAATGCCATGCTACAGAAAAAATGTTTCTTACCTACTGACAACGCAGTAAGCTCGATTTGCCGTCATGTGCCCCACCGATGCTGATCTTTTACATGACAGAAGAATGGCATGACATCAGTGACTAAGCGTCGTGCAGCAATAAAACGCCTATCAACCACGCGTGGCACTAAAAATACGGTGAAATTCTAAAGCAATAATGACTAAAATAAGCCTTCCACACTTAATTCCGTTTAAGCTATCCACCCCATGCAACCCTCAAGGAGAATTTAATGCTTAATAAAGTAACCCTGATTGGCAATTTAGGTGCTGATCCAGAAGTCCGTTACATGCCCGCCGGCGGTGCTGTCGCAACCATTAGTCTGGCAACAACCCGTCGCTGGAAAGACAAACAATCTGGTGAGCGCAAAGAGGCAACAGAATGGCATCGTGTCGTATTTTTTAGCCCACTCGCAGAAATTGTCGGTGAATATTTAAAGAAAGGCCGACAAGTCTATGTGGAAGGACGTTTACAAACCCGTAAATGGCAAACTCAAGAGGGACAAGATCGTTACACAACCGAAATTGTCGCAAATGAAATGAACATGCTCGGAACGCGCAGTGGCGGAACAGGCGAATTTAGTCATGATTATCCTGCCTCAGAAACACCGTCAGCCCCAAGCAAAGCATCTGCACACACGGCAATGCCTGAATCACATCAAACAATGGCACCGCCTCCACCGCCACAAAGTTTTGAAGATTTTGACGATGACATACCTTTTTAACCATTCCCCTACACTTATTTAAAGCTGCCGCAATATTATCAATCACGGCAGCGTTTTCTATAGTGGATTTGGAAGTTGAAGGCATGTTTCAAACAAAACATCATGCAGGAAAAGCGGTCTAAGCTTTAGGTGGATTATTTGTTGATGAAGTTGGTTTTGGTAATCCCTACAAATCAAAACAGGGCGGAAATACGATGGGACACTTAGCACGTAGACCGGATAAGCGCAAGCGTCATCCGGCAAACCAAAAGGTGCTACGTTCATTTGCCTGGTGGTAGAGGTGGAATAAAATAAATTTTAAGTACTACGCACCCTATTAGAAATTTATCCCATATAGAAAAATCATACGTGAAATTAGGAAAATAAATGGCAAAGGTCAAAACAGACACGGCAGAACCTTTAGAAAAACAACTTTGGAAAGCCGCCGACAAACTGCGAAAAAACATTGATGCCGCCGAATACAAACACATCGTGCAAGGATTGATATTCCTAAAATATATTTCCGATTCGTTTGAAGAACACTTTGCCAAACTACAAGCAGGGCAAGGCGAATATGCCGGTGCAGACCCCGAAGATAGAGACGAATACAAAGCCGAAAATGTGTTCTTTGTACCAGCTGAATCACGTTGGACTTATCTGCAAGCCCACGCTAAGCAACCAAAGATTGGCACGTTTGTCGATGAAGCTATGGATGCGCTTGAAAAGGAAAACCCTTCGCTCAAAGGCGTATTGCCCAAAGTGTTTGCGCGGCAAAATCTTGATCCGGCCAGCCTTGGTGGCTTGATTGATCTGGTCGGCAATATTGCGCTGGGCGATGCCAAAGCCCGTAGCGCCGATGTGTTGGGGCATGTATTTGAATATTTTCTGGGTGAATTTGCACTGGCCGAAGGCAAACAAGGCGGGCAGTTTTACACCCCACGCAGCATTGTCGAACTCTTGGTAAAAATGCTTGAACCTTATCAAGGGCGGGTGTTTGATCCATGCTGCGGCTCTGGTGGTATGTTTGTGCAGTCTGAAAAATTCGTCGAGGAACACCAAGGCCGCGTTAATGATATTTCCATTTACGGGCAAGAAAGCAACCAAACCACTTGGCGGCTGGCTAAAATGAATCTCGCCATACGCGGCATTGATAGCTCACAAGTCAGATGGAACAACGAAGGCTCGTTTTTGAACGATGCCCACAAAGACTTGAAAGCCGATTACATCATTGCCAACCCCCCGTTTAATGTCAGCGATTGGAGCGGGGAACTGTTACGCACCGATGGCCGTTGGCAATACGGTACGCCGCCAGCAGGCAACGCCAACTTTGCCTGGTTGCAACATTTTGCCTATCACCTTGCCCCTAGCGGTCAAGCAGGTATTGTCTTGGCTAAAGGGGCATTGACCTCTAAAACCAGCGGTGAAGGTGACATTCGTAAAGCCCTGATTGAAGATGGCAACCTGATCGACTGCATCGTTAACCTGCCCGCCAAACTGTTTTTGAATACACAAATTCCTGCTGCTTTGTGGTTTATGAGCCGTAACCGCAGCAACGGCAAATTTAGAAACCGGAGCGGAGAAATTTTGTTTATTGATGCGCGTAATTTGGGGCATTTAATCAATCGTCGCACCCGTGAATTATCCGAAGACGACATTAAACAAATT
>QYQN01000083.1 GCA_007280895.1 Methylococcaceae bacterium | reverse complement strand
GTGGTGCTGTCAATGATATAAGTATCATTACCACCGCCACCGCTTAAGGTGTCAATGCCTGCTAAGCCTGACAACACATTATCCGCAGCATTGCCTGTAAGCTGATTATTTAACGCGTTGCCTGTGCCGTTGATGGCTGCACTGCCGGTTAACACTAAGTTTTCTAAATTTTCTGGTAAGGTATAAGTAACGCTAGCGTCTACGCGGTCAGCCGTGCCTTGATTAACCAGTTCAGTGATGACCTCAACGAAGCTGTTAATTTGATAGACATCATCACCATCACCGCCTGTTAAGGTGTCCGCTCTGCCATCATCTTGCCCCGTATCGGCATCGTTGCCGCCAAATAAGCTGTCATTGCCTGCTCCGCCTAGCAATACATCAATATCGCTACCGCCATCTAAATCATCGTTACCATTGCCGCCATCAAGTAAATCAACATCCTTGCCGCCTAACAAGGCATCATTGCCCGCACCGCCGTATAGACTGTCTTTATCTATGCCACCAACAAGCGTATCGTTGCCTCCGTTTACGCTATCACTTTGATTATCACCGTACAGAACATCTGCATCAGCACCGCCATACAGCCGATCATTTCCCAAACCACCGCTTAAGGTATCTTTATCATTACCATTAAAACTCAGCGTTTCAGCGGTGAATTGATCACCTCCAGCTAAGCTATCATTACCTTCACCACCATTTAAAATATCTTCATGCATTCCACCAACTAAGGTGTCATTGCCAGCATTACCATAAATACTATCAACCCCATCTTTACCATTTAAACTGTTATTTGCGTCATTACCACGCATAAAATTATTGAGAACATTGCCCGTACCGTTAATCGTCGCTGCGCCTGTCAAGGTTAAGTTTTCAACATTTTGTGGCAACCCAAAAGTTATTGAGGCTAACACTGTATCTTGATTGCCCTTTGATAAAGCTTCTGCTATGACATCTATATTTTCGTCAATAATATAAATGTCATTGCCATCTCCACCACTTAAGGAATCGACAGAACCATCAAAACCACCGTCTAACCAATCATCACCATTACCACCTTTTAAGGTATCTACACCACTGCCACCATACAATTCATCGTCATCAGTGCTGGCAAAAAATAGACTTAAATAATCGGTTACTAAGGCAGTAAACCAATTCTCTTCGCTGCCATTACCATAAAGTACGTCATTACCAATGCCTCCAGTTAAAATATCATCGCCTAACCAACCAGCTAAGGTGTCATTACCTGCAGAACCCCAAAAAGTTTCTGTGTACAAACTGCCAATTAATTTGTCATTGCCGCTATTGCCATCAACCACATCATAATTAATATAGCCAAAATACGACCAACTCCATTCGTAATTTACAAAAGAATCGTTACTGGTCGTTAAGGTTTTAGTTCCCGAGCGTGTTTGTATCGATGACTCTTGAGTGTTCATTTGCGCGACCCTTTTAAAGTAAAAACATAAGTAGCTAAGCGGTGTGTTCACTCACACGGGTGAGTGAACACGGTTAGCGCTTACAGTACAAGATGTTTGTTTTAAGATGATGACAAAACCTACCCTGCTTAAAATATGGCCTGCTTGTTACAAGGGTGATGCACGGTTGTCAGTGCTTAGGTAAATTGATCAGGACAACATAATAGCTTTAGTCATTGCTTAACAAGGCTTAAGTCTTGTTATGTGCGTGGGCTTAATCTAGGTATTCAAATAGCATCACAATTTGTTTTACATTGGCTTGATGCTGAACCACATTAACAACGACAGCACCTTCGTTACGATGCACTGCCCCCATTAAGTACACCACAGATTTTTCTACAATAACTTTAATCATGCCCGAGTCAAAGTTGGGTATGGTACGGATTTGGCTTAATGCTGCGTGTAATTGCTGCAATAACGCTGCATCGTTATTACGTTCGACATAATTACTGGGGTAATCTTTAAGCACATGATCATGAACCATCTTGACCTGGTCAAGTCGCCTAATCATTTCAATAATATCTTGTTTAATAAGTTCAGTTTGCGCCTGTCCAGAAACTAATACCGCTCCGTTATACGCATTGACGACAATGTGCGCTTCGGATTGCCACGCCTCTTTCTCCATTAGCGCGACCTTAGCAGCGGCTTCTATCACCATATCGGTGCTGATTGCCGCCTCAGCACGCCGATCATGCTGGGCAATTGCCGTCACTTCAATTGGATCGGGCGTGTACTTTGCACAGCCAGTAAACGCACTAATCAACAACACCAACAACCAACATTGTTTCATCTTCATAACACCTTCCGTTTAAAAAAAGAGGTTAGCAATTTAAGTCTGACACGCAACTAAGCATATTTCTGTCAACATTTACAGGTGTCTAATTGTTTTTGCTCTTGGCGAAAAACAGCTAGGCTCCTACTAAAAGACTTTTGAACGCTTACTTACCCCTGCTAGCAGGCAACACTGCACCGCTGTGCTGCGCTACCTTAAATTGATTTCCCAAAAAATTAACCAAATAATTGCTGATCAATTAAATTACACAAACAATGGACGATTAACACATGCACCTCATGAATATGAATTGCTGAGTGTGACGGGACACAGATTTCAATATCCGTTTCATTCAATAAAGGTGAAATCATGTCGCCTTTATTCCCCGTTAAAGCAAGCACAGATATATCTTTATCATGTGCAGCATTAATGACTTTAACAAGATTTGCACAATGGTAGCCATCTGAAATAACCACCAGAATATCCCCGCTTTGACCTAAGGCACGCACTTGCTTGGCATACACTTCATCAAAATGATAATCACTGGCTATGGCCGTTAATGTCGCCTGATCGGTTGTCAACGCCATCAAGGGCAAGGCAGGACGTTCGCGCTCATATTGATTTAACATGGCGGAAGATAATAATTGCACCGCAGTTGCTGAACGCCCATTCCCACACGCAAGAATTTTTTTATCATTCAATAGTGCAAAAACCATGCGCTGAGAAGCGTAACTAATTAATTCACTTAAGCCCTGCACAGAAGCTTGTTGCGTTTTGATGCTGTCGGCAAAATGCTGACTAATTTTGTCTTGTAAATTCATAATTCCTGAAAAAAGCTACGTGCGTTAATTAAAACGCATTTTTTATCCAATTAAGTTCATCATTACCAGAGATCGCCACGACATCAAAGCGAATAGGGCCATCATGGCGTGCTTGGGCTAAGTAATGATGTGTTGCGGCAATCAGTCGCGCTTGTTTCTGTTGAGTAACACTTTCTGCAGCACTGCCATAGCGATCAGATTTTCGATACCTGACTTCTATAATCACTAAGGTTGCGCCTTCTAACATAACTAAATCAAGCTCACCAAAACGACAGCGGTAATTTTTATTCAGTAAGCGCAAACCAGCCGCCTCTAAATGAGCTTGCGCGGACGCTTCGCCTTTAATCCCTTGCAGCAGATGGGCGGCTTGCGCTTTACTCTGTTTTATTACCATAGTCTCCACATGAGCACTTATAATCAACCAAAAAATAGTCGCCGTCATCGTGTAACATCACCATGAGCACGACCTTACTGTACGATTCACCCACTAAGCGAAGCCTTCGCGATAGTAAGGTTTAACACACTTACTTTAAAAAATCACCTAACTAGGAATAAAGCGGTATGACCATTGAACCAGGTAAATTATACGTTGTTGCCACGCCTATCGGTAATTTGGCAGATTTAAGTTTTCGGGCACTCGACACCTTAAAAAATGTTGATTTAATAGCCGCTGAGGACACTCGTCACCTTAAAATGCTGTTGAATCATTATGGTATCAATAATTCATTAATGGCCTTACATCAACATAATGAAGAACGCGCCTGTGCAGGATTGATTGAAAAACTTCAAGCAGGCTTATCGATTGCCTTAGTTTCGGATGCTGGCACGCCATTATTAAGTGATCCTGGTTTGCCCTTGGTTAAGCGCGTTAAAGAAATGGGCTTAGACGTTGTGCCTATTCCAGGTGCTTGTGCATTAATTGCCGCGTTATCGGTTGCTGGTTTGCCCGTTTCACCTTTTTATTTTGCAGGCTTTTCACCACGCACCTCTTCAGCACGCAAAACCTTTTTTACTGAGCAAATGTGCTGCCCTATTACCTGGATCTTCTATGAATCCAGTCATCGTATTTTAGCTTCAATTGAAGATTTAGCTGACGTACTTACGCCTGAGCGCACCCTTGTTATTGCCAGAGAAATAACAAAATTGCATGAAACCATCGTTAAAGCCAGTCTTGGCGAGATGCTGGCATTAGTCAAAAATAATGAGATGATGCGTAAAGGTGAATTTGTTGTGATTGTTGACGGTGCACCAAAAAAAGAACACCCCACTGAGCTTACCGAAGAACAAGAAAAAATCTTACGCATCTTGCTTAAAGAATGCACTATAAAATCTGCCGTGGCGATGGCGGTAGATATTACTGGCGCGAAGAAAAAAATTCTTTATCAAACTGCCTTAGCCATTCAAAATCAAATGAGTAGTGAATAAACACCCTCGCAATAAAAAAAATTATTAACATCAGCGTGGTGATTTAAGCTTTCATTAAGCAAATAACTGGCAGTATTAACAGCAAAGACACTCCCAAAACCTCTACTTTGCCTTGCTACCCTGAGTTATGACATCGATTGATAGTGACAACGACGCCACACGTTTAGCGCGACGAAAATTTTTAAAGCACTGTGCCTTTGGGTCAATGCTTGCACTGAGTAGTGCTGAGGTATTCAGTGCAACGAAGCACGTGCTTAGTCCTCACAAACACCCAAAAAAGAACGCAGTATCCCATACTTCAAAGCGGTCACGGCATGACCGAAAGCCCACCCCCATCAGTAAACGCAGTAGCCCTATACCCGCCAACGCTAAAACGTCTCCCGCCATTCACACTAACACGCAGTTTTCTCCTTTCCATAAAAGCATTGCCTTACATAATCTAAATACGGGCGATAAAATCACCCTTACCTATTTTGAACACGGCAATTACCTTCACGACGCACTGCATGAAATCAATTATTTTGCCCGTGATTACCACACCGGCAGCATTCATCCCATCGATTTAAAACTGCTCGATCAGCTGCATAGTTTGCAATCGCACTTAGGTACCCACAAACCATTTCAAGTGATTTCTGCGTATCGCTCGCCCTTGACTAATTTAGCCATGCATTTTCAACGCAAAGGCGTCGCTAAACATAGCTTTCACATGGAAGGACGCGCTATCGATATTCGGATTGAAGGACTGGCACTGGCACATATAAAAAATGCTGCCTTATCTATGCAACAAGGGGGCGTAGGCTATTACCCCGCCACACAGTTTGTGCATCTTGATACAGGGCCAGTACGCAGTTGGTAGGGCATGACAAAAGCTATGTTAACTGGTAGGAAGCGGCTTAACCGTCCATCTCATTAAACGTTTGAGGCGCTTATTCGGTAAAATCCGTTGCGGTTTTATCGGTTGTGCCACCTGACTTACTCGCAAAGAGTAATTGATCTGAGAGGTCTTCGGCTTGTTTTAACGCTTCCTGCAGCACCCCATCTTGTTCATAAATATCTGGATAGAATATAAGTTCATTTTGTTGATCAAAAAAAGCTGTGACGTAAAAAAACAAAACAGGAATAGGGGTTTTTAAAAATACGCGCTGCATTTTAGGGGAAGTCATTGCCTTACGAATACTTTCTTGATCCCATTTTGGTTGGTTGCGAAGCGCAAAAAGAGCTAAGGCTTCAGGATCAGAAACTCTTACACAGCCATGACTAAAATCTCGCCGCGAACGTCCAAACAAAGCATTTGCTGGTGTGTCATGCAAATAGACATCGTCTTTATTTGGGAATAAAAATTTTACTTTTCCTAAGGCATTTTTCTTACCCGGCCGTTGCCGAATCCTTATCGTGCCTTGTTTTAATAAACTAAGGGACGAAAAATCAAATTCCACCACGCCGTTACTAGAGACTAACTCCATGTTTTCATGAGCTAAAAAACTTGGATTTTGTTGTAATTTAGGTAACAACTCCTCTTTTACAATTTTATAAGGCACGTTCCAATACGGCGCAAAATCTATAAAGCTCATCGAGGCCATAAGCACTGGCGTTTGATTTTTCATTGCCCGTCCCACCACTACCGGCATTTTCAGCACACTGGCTTGGGGATCATTAACATTTTCATAGGCTAATAATTCAAAGGCTGGAATATTAACCAAAATGGAGGGGTCTGAACTTAAGCTTGGCAACCAACGCAACCGCTCCATGGCTAATTCGAGCTGCATAACGCGTCGCGCTAACGGCGTATTTAATTCAGCAATAGTTGACGCACCAATAACCCCATCTGCCGCCAAACCATGGCGATATTGAAATTTTTTTACTGCCGTCACTTCTTCATTTTGATAACGATTATCTTTAGTCTCATTAGGGTTAGTGGGCGTAACAGCTAAATCTGCTAAGGTCATTAATAACATGCGCAGTTCTGCTAGCTGAGGATACAGTTCACCAGGATGTACGGGCTGCTGTAGTGAAAAGTGATACGACGGCGTCACACTTGCAAGTTTTCTATACTGTACCAGCGCGCGCTTAAGTAGTTGATATTGAGCTAATTGAGGTTCAATGTGTTGCTGTAAGGAAAGCACCTCATGCTTAATTATGTGCTCTTTGATGAGTACGGGTAAATCCAGTAATTTTTTTTCTCTTAACTTTAAGTTGTAATTAATGCCCTTAGGATTGACGCGTCCATAATGCAAATCATGTAAATAACGTAACAATGAAATGCTCACTGCCGTATCCAAACGCGCTAACTGTTCTTCGGAGACATCAGATCCTTGCGCACTTAATTGCTGCCAACGTTTAGTCAAGCTCTCGCTATCATAGTCAGCCTTGTTTAAGCCATTTTCAGCGGCATTATCCAGTAACCGTAACACCGCTGAAAGCTCGCTATTTTCTGTATTGACCCATAAAAATTGATTATTAAACAGTGCATACAAGTGCTGCAAATCATCCGCACGATTTGAAAAGTCATGCAATTGTAAATCTGGATGTTGCTTAACATGCATCCACGCCGATAAGGTAGGCGGCAAGGTATTTTCATTTTGCACGGCCTCTTCTTGCGCTGACACAGGTAATACCAGAAAAAACAGGCAGAAAAAACCTGCACATTGCTGGGCAATTTTTTCTCTGCAACAACTAAGATACTCACTCATTATGGTGCCTTTTATCACTAATAAAAACAAAATACGCTACTAACTAAGACCACCTTTCTGCTCAGGAACGTTTGTTAACCAAGCTGTCCATCGGCACGCGGCTTAACCAATATGGGCCAATAAATAACGACGAATAAGGCAAACGCCGCCAACCAACATAATGTGGCTACGTAGATAAAATAATTGTAGCCATTAAGCCAGGTTAGGGGTAACAACACTCGGCATAAGGCGGCAAGATTAATGAACACAAAGGCCAAGGTTATGGCATTGGATACCCGTAATGCTCGTCCAGTATGTCCAAGGGCAACCCTTGCCATCATGCCTATTGATAACACGCCAATACCCCCCACAGTAAAGGCATGCAGCGCTAGACTTGCAGCGCACCAGCCCAGCGCTGCGAGCGCCGTTAATAAGAAACCAATAATTATCCAAGCATAGCCAACACATAAAACCCAAAGTAAGGGCACATAACGAATTCTTGGCACATACCACCCAGCTAAACGAAGGCTATGCAAGCCCGCAGTAATCAGGGCAAACAAGATGATTAATGCCGGTGCACCGCCGACAAGCTGGGTGATAAACAACAGCACTGCACTGCTCAGTGCACACCCGTCTAGCAGTGGTCGGCGTAAAATTAAGGTGCCTGACAAGGCGCGCTCAATAAAGAAAGGCACGACTTTACCCGTAACGACTACCATCATCAGTACCAGCGTGGCCAAGACCCCTTGCAAACCAATCGTTGCAGTGTGGGTAAAAAGTCCTAATTGCTCACCATGAATTAACGCATTGCCGGTAGTCATTAACGCCAGCATGAGCAAGTAAATACTGCCTTGATAGTATTTGGCTTGCAGCATCGCTCTGCCAATGAAAATCATCAAGATGGGTAGAAAAGCCATATCAACTAAGGCAATCATGGCATCGGGGAGTAATCCTGAATAAAACGGTAAAATTCTTCCGTACACCCAAAGCAAGGCGAGAGCAGCTAAGTGATCGCCTTCTAGGGTTGTTTTGCCGGTCCAATTTTTCACTGCGGTTAATAAAAAACCAGCAATGACCGCAACAGCATAGCCCAACAGCATTTCATGTGCGTGCCAAGTAGTCGAAGAGAAATAATTACTAAACTTAAGCTCGGCGTTAAACAGTGCGTTCCATACTAAAATCAGCAGTAAGGCTGAGGCACTGGCTAGCACAAAAAACACTCGGAAGCCCATGGCAAATAATGGCGAATTCACGCGCTGTTGAGTAGATGTACTAAGTGATGATTTCATAGTGTTGCTTCCAACCAATCCAACTCCGCTGACGAAAAACCTGCAATTATACGCATTTCTCGATTAAAGGGTCCTTTGGGTTTGCCACCCTCATAATACGCTAATAATAAACTGCGATAACGTTCCTCTGGATCCTGGCCTTGCTGCTCACAAACCCAACGAAACCAGTATGAACCTCGTTCCACATGCCCAACTTCATCGGTTAAGATACGTTCTAACACAGCAATACTGGCAGTATCCTGTAATTTTTCAAATTTGCTAATCAAACCTGGCGTCACATCAAGGCCACGTGCTTCCATGCAGCGTGGCACTAAGGCTAAACGTGCTAATAAATCATCTGCGGTGGCTTGTGCTAACTCCCATAACCCACCATGCGCGGGCAAATCACCATACGCCATTCCTAAACCTGCCATGTGTTGACAGATTAATTCAAAATGCTGGGCTTCTTCGTCAGCAATACGCAACCAATCCTGATAAAATTCATCGGGTAAGTCACGAAATCGATATAAAATATCCCATGCTAAATAAATCGCCACAAATTCAATATGCGCTATGGCATGAAAAAAAGCCGCAACGCCACCTGGGGCAGTTAACTTTCGTTTGGGAACAAAGCGTGGCGCAAGCCACTCCGGCTGGTCTGGAAATTTTACACTGGCAATCTCTGCAACCGCGCAAGAATTATTGAAGCTTAACTCACCGTGTTCTAAATAAAATCGTGCTAGATGCGTCAACCTAAGCTTTTCCTTTACATCAGCACTGTGCAAACAGCTTGCTGCAATTTCAAATATATTTTTCATGATTAAATTACTGATAATATTAACATTAGTTAGTTATTGCTTGTTTATTTACTGGCTGTCGGCACAGCCTTCATTACCCGCACCTATGTGGTTTGAGCATCAAGATAAAGTCCATCATGCTGGTGCCTATTTTATTATGGCGTTATTAGTTTGGCGCACATTAGCTTGTTGGTTAAGTTCGCCTCTACTGCTAGCCGTATTAAGTGTGATGTTTTGTAGTATTTATGGCATCAGCGATGAATGGCATCAATCGTTTGTAGAGCATAGATCCTCAGACACTATGGATTGGCTTGCCGATACAATCGGTGCCAGCATTGCGGCAAGCAGCCTGCTATTATTCTATAAAATCAGTAATAAAGTGCATAAAATATAACAACGCTACATCCTTAAAATAAAAATAATAACTATACTTCAAAATAGATACTCTCCCACTTCTACCATAATAAATAGGAAAAAACCTTATGCAGAAAAATACTGTATTAACCCTTGCGGCCTTAGCTACTTTACTCACTGTACCTGCTGCGTATGCAGAAGAAACGCAAGATAATCGCTGGTACCTTGCGCCAACGGCTAACTTTATTAACACCGCAGGTGATCGTGGTGCTCAAGATGGTTGGGGCGGTGGCTTAGGTATTGGCAAACTGATCAACCAACATTTTAACCTTGAATTTAAAGGCTTTTATCAAGGCTTTGATAAAAAGCCAGGTGCCTTAGGTAATGAGTGGCAATTGGCTGGTGCGACGGTAGATGCGCAGTATTTCTTTTCTCGCAAAGCCTTTGCACCTTACACAGTGATAGGCATAGGCGGCATGAATACACGTGTGAATGGGACTGAAGCGGCTTCGTTTATTGGCGAAGCAGGCGCCGGCTTCACTTATGAAGTACATGATAATTTACTGTTACGCAGCGACGTGCGTTATCGCTACAATAATAATTTTGACACCACGTTTGGACGCGCCACGGATGAGTTTCACGATATGGTAGTCAATGTTGGCTTTGTAATTCCATTAGGCGCAAAGCCTAGTGCGATCAAATTAACCATTCCAACGACACCCGTCCCTACGCCTGTTGCTGCAGCAACTGATTGCACAAGCGTAGACTCAGATGCTGATGGCGTAAATGATTGCGTAGACCAATGCCCGAACACCTTAGCAAACAGCAAAGTTGACGCACAAGGTTGTTCAGTAAGCTTAGAGTTGAAAGGCGTTAATTTTAAATATGACTCAGCTGAATTAACCGATACGGCCTTGCACATTCTTGATACGGTAGCGTTAAGCTTAATTAATTATCCACAACAAAATGCGCTTGAAGTGCGTGGTCATACTAGCAGTGAAGGCAGCAATGCACACAATATGAAATTATCACAAAAACGCTCTCAATCTGTCGTTGATTATTTACAAATACGAGGCGTAAAAAATCGCTTAACGGCGCAAGGTTATGGAGAAAATCAACCTATCGCTGATAACAACACCGCAATGGGCAAAGAGTTAAATCGCCGTGTTGAATTAATTTGGTCTGCTAATTAATTCGTGAACTAGTTCTCTAACTAACAGGGACTAGCCTTCACAATCCTTAGCATTAATAGTTACCTGTTGTATTACGCATATTCGTACCCATAATATTTTACGATAATTGAATAAAACAGGTTGTTTACTTGTTGTTGAAGTCCACGCAACGCTTCGCTCAGCAAACCAATGGGGGGATAAGCGGTGGACTTCACACATAATCACCCCCCCTGTTTTTTCTTATTAAGAAGTATCATAGCGATTTAAGGCCTGTACATTGAAGCTTCTTCAATACATCTCGCTATAGCAACTATTATTCATTAACTCGGAAGTCAACTATGCGCTTACCCGCTTCAGAACTCGCACAAGCCATTCATCATTGCCGGCAGTCCTTTCAATCTGCGGCTATATTTAGCTTATTTATCAATTTATTAATGCTCTTCCCCTCGATTTATATGATGCAAGTCTATGATCGGGTGTTAGGAAGTAGTAGCACCTCAACATTATTAATGCTAACCCTGCTAGCTGTCGTTTTATTTGCTATGTTAGGCGCCTTAGAATGGGTTCGTTCGCAAATTCTTATTCGCGTCAGTGCACGTTTTGATGTCTTACTAAATGAACGCTTGTATCGCGTAATGTTTCGCCAATCACTTATGAGCGGTGGAAAAAGCAGCACCCAAGCAATTGGCGATTTATTGGCTTTAAGACAGTTTCTGACTGGCAATGGCTTGTTTGCTTTCTTTGATGCGCCGTGGTTACCGGTGTATGTTGGTCTATTATTTTTATTCCATTACACTTTTGGCGTAGTCGCCGTAATATCCGCAATTTTACTCATTTTACTTGCCATCTGGAATGAACGTGCCACCCACGATGACCTCGATAAAGCAAATAAAGTCTCGATTGAAAGCTCAAATATCACCGCACGAAATCTACGTAATGCTGAAATTGTCCATGCCTTAGGCATGCTGCCTAATTTAATGAGTCGCTGGAAAGATAAACAACAGCGCTTAATCATGTTACAAGCTCAAGCCTCCGAAAAAGCAGGCTTAATTGCTGCCTTATCAAAAACTTATCGTCTCACTATCCAATCATTAATCTTAGGCTTGGGCGCATGGCTCGCCATTGAAAAACAAATTAGCCCAGGCTTAATGATTGGTGGCTCTATTTTATTAGGTCGTGCCTTAGCGCCTATAGATTTAATGATTGGTAGTTGGAAACAATTTTTATCTGCACGGACGGCTTACGAACGTTTAAATACTTTATTAGCGCAATTTCCGCCCGAAGCTGAGCATATGCCCTTACCTTTTCCAACGGGTAAAATTCAAGCTGAACAAGCTGTTGTCGCACCGCCTGGTGCTAAAACTGCCGTCTTAAAAGGACTTAATTTCACCATTGAAGCCGGCTCATTTGTTGCGTTAATTGGTGCCAGTGCCTCTGGAAAATCCACCTTAGCACGTGCAATTTTAGGCATTTGGCCCGCAGCAAATGGGGCGATTCGACTTGATGGTGCCGATGTCAACCAACTCGAACGTGCCGCCATTGGTCATCATATTGGCTATCTACCTCAGGATGTTGAATTATTTGATGGCAGCATTGCAGAAAATATTGCACGTTTTGGAGAAGTGGATGCTAACAAAGTGGTGGATGCAGCTCAAGCGGCTGGCGTTCATGACATGATTTTGCATTTACCTCAAGGCTACGATACAGAAATTGGCAGTACCGGCGGTGTGTTATCCGCAGGTCAACGTCAACGCATTGGTTTAGCACGCGCACTGTACGGAAATCCCGTATTAATTGTGTTAGACGAACCCAATTCCAATTTAGATGATCAAGGTGAACAAGCCTTAGCCCAAGCCTTAGCTGCATTTAAACAACGCGGCTGCACCATTATTGTAATTACCCATCGCGTAGGCATTTTAAGCTTGGTTGATAGAATCATGGTATTAAATGAAGGCTCACTGGTATTAGATGGGCCACGCGATGAAATCTTGGCAAAACTAAACCAACGCTCACAACCTGCTGCAATGCCAGCTGTACGAGGAACAAACGCATGAGTTTATTTTCTAAACAGTCCCCAAAAAGCACTGACATGACCGACACCATTGATATCAATCAATTTGCCGATGACACGCCCATCCGGACTATTGGCTATTTCTTAGTGATTGTAATGTTCGGTTTTTTTGGCGCATGGTCGTTATTAGCTCCCCTTGGCAGTGCTGCCTTAGCTCCTGGCAGCGTCACGGTTGAAGGCTATCGTAAAACGGTTCAACATTTGGAAGGCGGTATCGTTAAGTCCATTAATGTTCGTGATGGTGATAACATCAGCAAAGGTCAAATCTTACTTGAGTTAGAAGACACTTCGTCCAGAGCCCAACTTGAAACATTACGCGGACAATTATTTTCAGCGTTAGCAAAAGAAGCACGACTGATTGCCGAACGTGATAACAAAAATAACGTAAGCTATCCTGAATTACTTACACAAGCCCACGAAGATAAACGTGCTGATGAAAATATCCGCATTCAAAATCAATCTTTTACTATCAGGAATCGTTCTCGCTTTGGTGAAATTGGCATTTTAAAAGAACAACGCAGTCAGTTACTTGCCAAAATTGAAGGCATTAAAGCCCAAAAAGACAGCCGCAATAATCTAGCTAATTCTTTTACTAAAGAATTAACTGATTTCCGTGCCATGCTTAAAGAAGGCTATATTGAAAAACAAACCGTAACTGAACTTGAACGTCGCTTAGCACAAGCACAGGGCGATGAAGGCGATTTCTCCGCTAATATTGCAACGGCACAAACGCAAATCAGTGAAATCGCGTTAAAAATTCTTCAGATTGATAAAGATTTTCAGCGTGAAGTCATTGATGAGCTAAGTAAAACTCAAAATGAATTATCAGAACTACGTGAAAAAACCCAATGGTTAACTGACACCGTCACACGCACCATCATTAAAGCACCAGAAGCAGGAATGGTGTTAGGTTTAACCGTACATACCATCGGTGCCGTTATTCCACCTGGTGGCCATCTATTGGATATTGTTCCACAAGAAGAATCTCTCATTGTTGAAGCGCAAGTGTCACCCATGGACATCGACCGTGTTCATATTGGTCAAACCACTAATGTCCGTTTTAGTTCATTTAAAAATGCCATTACCCCAAAAATTGATGGTCATTTGATTCGCTTATCTGCTGATCGCTTAGTTGATGAAAAAACGCAAAATAGTTATTACCTAGCGCGAATAGAAGTTGAGAAAACAGGCTTAAAAGAATTAGCCGATCGGGGCTTAATTTTACTGCCTGGAATGCCGGCTGAAGTATTAATTAATACCGGTGATCGAACCTTCTTTGAATATCTCATGCAACCCATCAGTAATATTTTTGCTCGTTCATTAATTGAGGACTAAAGCCCATGCGACGCACCGTTATTTGCTCTGTTTGGCTGTTGTGCTGCCCCATGTTTGCCCAAGCACAGCACGATGATTTACTCACCCTTTACCAACGCGCCCTGAGCGCTTCGCCTGAACTGCAAGGTAGTGAGTACGCACTAGATATTGCCAAAGCCAGAGAAACACAAAGTTTTGGAAAGTTATTGCCACAAATCAGTTTATCTGGAAACTACTCGCTTAATCAGTTTCATAGCTCACGCGTAGGCAGCATTGATTACCCAGGTACGCGTGCCAGCGTCAACTTGCAACAACCACTTCTCGATCTTCAAGCTTATTTATATTTTAAAAGTCAGCAATCGTTAACCTCACAAGGTGAAGAAGAGTTATTAGCTGCGCATCAAAAACTAATTGCAATCCTTGTTGAACGTTACATGACGGCCTTAGAAGCAGCGGATAAAAGCACTATTATTACTTCAGAACTGAGCTCTACAGAGCAACAATACCAACGTGTCCAAGCAATGCATGCTCGACAAATGGCAAAAATTACTGATTTATACGAGTTACAAGCGCGCACCGAAACCCTGCGTGCTACCTTAATTGACAGTGATAATGAAGCACGCATTGCGTTAGAAAAACTGCGTGAGTTAACGGGCGATGCCGTCACCCATATTCAAGCAGCTCGACTTGATGCTCAACAACCTGCACCTGAAGGCACATTGGAAGAGTGGGTTAAATTAGCTGGCAAAGGCAATCCTGAATTACAAGCACTGAAACATGCGGTGGCTGCGGCTCAACAAAATATTTATGCTGCACAAGCAGGCTTTTTGCCTACGGTGCAATTGCAACTCAGCGAAACTTACAGTGACACCTCATTCAATAACCAACAATCCCCCCCTTTTGAAGTGGGCACAGCGGCTATTCAAGCCACAGTTCCTATTTATGAAGGCGGGATGACTTCGGCAAAAATCAGAGAAAATGAAGCACGAAAAAAACTCACTGAAAGTCAATTAGAACAAAAATTACGCGAGTTTGAACAATTAACTCGTGCGGCTTTTTTAGACATGAGCACTGCTCAAGCACGTAACCTAGCAACTGATCGACAATTGAATGCCAGTGAGAAATCAAGGGATGCCATGAAAAAAGGCTACGAACTGGGCGTCAGTACCATTATCGATGTGCTCAATGCAGAAAAACAATTATCTGAAGCACGTAAATCTCAACGTGAAGCACGTTACCGTTACTTTAAAGCGCGTAGCAGTTTATACCATTTAACAGGCAAATTAATTGCTGTTGAATTGCTTGAATTAAATAACTATTTACTTCCCATAGCAAAAAATACTGTGCAGTAAGTTCGTGTTAACAATGCTTACGTGCGACGCTGTACAGTAAGCATTCAACCCTTAGCCCTTTTTTTTGCTTGAAAGCGATGATTATGTAATGAATACACTTAGCATTCGCGGTGCCAGAACCCATAATTTAAAAAATATTAACCTCGACTTACCTAGAAATAAGCTCATTGTTATCACTGGGTTGTCTGGGTCTGGCAAGTCTTCGTTAGCTTTTGATACCTTATATGCAGAAGGGCAACGTCGCTATGTTGAGTCCTTATCCGCGTATGCTCGACAATTTTTGTCCTTAATGGAAAAACCTGATGTCGACCATATCGAAGGTTTATCACCCGCCATTTCAATTGAACAAAAATCTACCTCGCATAACCCGCGTTCAACTGTAGGCACCATCACCGAAATTTATGATTATCTGCGCTTGTTATATGCCCGCGCCGGTATTCCTCAATGCCCACAACACCACATATCGCTAGCGGCACAAACCATTAGCCAAATGGTTGATCAGGTATTATCACAGCCGCTAGAACAACGCTGGATGCTGCTTGCACCCATTGTTAATCAACGCAAAGGTGAGTACCTACAATTACTTGATGATTGCCGAACACAAGGATTTATTCGCGCTCGTATCGATGGTGTTGTGTATGAATTAGATGCCCCACCGCCGCTGGATATAAAAAAACAACATACCATTGAAGTGATTGTTGATCGTTTTAAAATTCGTCCAGACTTGACCCAGCGTTTAGCTGAATCGTTTGAGACCGCTTTACGCATTGCTAACGGTAATGCCATTGCTGTCAGTCTTGAAGAAGATGCCACTGAATTACTATTTTCTGAACATTATGCCTGCCCGCAGTGTGGCTATAATCTTAGCGAATTAGAGCCTCGATTATTTTCATTCAATAACCCCAAAGGGGCATGTCAGCACTGTGATGGCTTAGGGGTACGGCAACATTTTGATCCACAATTGATTATCCCCAACCCCTTGCTGAGTATAGCCAATGGCGCGATTCGTGGCTGGGATAAACATAATGCCACGTATTTTCAAATCATCCGTTCCTTAGCCGAGCATTATCACTTTGATCCTGAACACCCGTTTGTAGAGTTACCCAAAACACTCCAAGACTGCCTGTTATATGGCAGTGGCAACGAACAAATCACCTTTACTTATCAAAGTACTCAAGGCAGTCTTCGCAGTAAGACTCATCGCTTTGAGGGCATCATTGCCACAATGCAACGTCGGTATCATGAAACAGAATCGTCGTATGTGCGTGAAGAATTAGCACAGTATTTATCACAACAAGTCTGTCCCGACTGTGCAGGCACGCGTTTATGCTTAAGTGCCCGACACGTGTATATCAATGACATTCCCATTCATACCTTAACTGCCTACTCTATCCAAAACGCCTTAGATTTTTTTGAACACCTTGAATTAACTGGACAACGCGGTGTAATCGCGCAAAAAATTGTTAAAGAAATTCAAGACCGTTTGGTATTTTTAGTTAACGTAGGCTTAAATTATTTAACCTTAAATCGAAGCGCTGACACGCTATCTGGTGGTGAGGCCCAACGCATTCGACTGGCGAGTCAAATTGGTGCGGGTTTGGTAGGAGTCATGTATGTGCTTGATGAACCCTCCATCGGCTTACATCAACGCGATAATGAGCGCTTATTGCAAACACTTTTCCACTTACGTGATTTAGGCAATACGGTGATTGTTGTTGAACATGATGAAGACGCTATTCGTGCTGCTGATTATATTGTGGATATGGGGCCAGGTGCGGGTATCCATGGCGGCACTGTTGTTGCTGAAGGCAGTGTACACGATATTATGCAACAACCAGAATCGCTAACTGGACGCTATCTTTCTGGGCAAACGTTTATTGCTATTCCTGAAACATTGACCAGCAATGACCCAAAAAAACAAATTTCAGTGCATAATGCATCGGGCAATAATTTAAAAAACATCAGTGTAAACTTTCCTATTGGCTTATTAACCTGCGTGACGGGCGTGTCTGGATCGGGCAAATCGACCTTAGTTAATGACACGCTATACAGTCATGCAGCACGCTTTATTAATCAAAATAGTTTAACGCCAGCACCGTGCGAACGCATCGACGGCTTAGCTTATTTTGATAAAATTGTGGCCATTGATCAACATCCTATTGGGCGTACTCCGCGCTCTAACCCTGCCACCTACACAGGATTATTTACCATAATTCGCGATTTATTTGCCGCAACGCCAGAAGCACGCGCCAGAGGTTATACGCCAGGACGCTTTAGTTTCAATGTTAAAGGAGGACGTTGTGAAGCCTGTAAAGGCGATGGCGTTATTAAAGTTGAAATGCATTTTTTACCTGATATTTTTGTCAAGTGTGATCACTGCCACGGTAAACGCTATAACCGCGAAACCTTAGAGATTCGTTACAAGGAACAGAGCATCGATGATATTTTAACCATGACCATAGAGCATGCTGCTGTTTTTTTTACCGTAGTCCCCAGTTTGGCAAAAAAACTACTCACCTTAGTAGAGGTGGGCTTGAGTTACCTTACCTTAGGACAAAATGCCACTACCTTATCAGGCGGTGAAGCGCAACGCGTAAAACTTGCTAAAGAACTGTCTAAACGCGATACCGGAAAAACCTTATATATTCTTGATGAGCCCACCACTGGCTTACATTTTCATGACATTAAACAACTGCTTAGTATTCTTCACACCCTCCGTAATCACGGCAATACGGTGATTATCATTGAACATAATCTTGATGTTATCAAAACTGCCGATTGGCTTATTGATATGGGACCTGAAGGGGGGAATGGCGGCGGCATGGTTGTTGCGGAAGGAACGCCCAGAGAAATTGCTAAGAATCCTGCTTCACATACTGGGTTTTATTTAGCAAAATTATTTACTGCTGAGACGGTTTAATCTTTTAAACACTCTGTGCTTGAGTGTAGTGAAACACTCAAGCAAGTACCCAATCAACCGACTGTGTTAAGCCTGAGGATTTGCATCAGCTGCCGCAGCATCATCATGTTGATGAAGGTGATCAAAGTTGTGCTCATAATGCGACGAACCATCATCCTTATCTTTAGATAACTGTCCCGTAAAATAAGCTTTAAAGACGGGCATGAAACTCATCGTAATGGGTATGGAATAAAAACAATAAATAGCCGCCGCCTCACCTGTTGATACCCCCAAAAACCACTGCGGTACAAACAAGGTCATAATCGCCATCGCAAAATGATAACGCGCCATTTTTTGATTATTTTTCCATAAGAAACCACTTATTGCTAAAGCGAATAGCGAGCCATGAGTAATAAATGAACCAAAGGCACTCGATATAGAGTAAGCAATGTGATACTGCCCTTTTTTCAAACAGGCAACGATATCACCAACAAAATTAGGCGTATGCTCGAATAATTTTGCATCAAAAAACTGCCATTGACTGGGTAAGAAATTAAAAATCAAAAACGTAGAACTTAATCCTAAACCAATTAAACTGGCTTTTTTTAACGCAGTTTTATCCGTTGAGTATGTCGCTAACGCCGGCATAATAGCTAAGGCTTGTAAACTAACATGATAGGTGGACATTTGACTTAACAACAGATTAGTCCCAAAGCCACATTGATCTGCAACAGGATAAGCAAGATATTGAATAATTTCCATTAATGCAAAATGAAAAATTGCATACGCACGTGCAACACGTACCCACAACGCTTCATCTTTATCCATAAAGGTTATCCCTGAAGCTATCACTCCAGCGACTCCCAATCCCAGTGACATCGTTGCACTAAAACACATAATAAAACCCTATAAACAGTTTTTAATGATTAAACATCTAAGACTCTTATAAAGAAATCTACAATGTCAGCCCTTATTGTTATCGTAATAAACTACACCATCATACTAAATATATTATTAAATCCATTTTAAAATTAAGTGTATTTAGCAATTAACCTTCAGCTAATAACTGACGTTACGCAGTAACGTGTTTTGCTTCCCGTTTGCCGCGCAAAAGAAAGTATCTCGCCGTCGGATTAACAATCCGTCGCGATAGCGACACTTTACAATTTGTTTTCAATCCGCAGTGAATGTCTGCGTAACATCAGTTAATAAGTAAAAATTACAACAATTTTCTTTATCTGTAGTGATTACACTCAGTTAACTAATTAAAAAATCATTAGCATTGATGTCAGGATGCGTTGTAATGCCTAAAGTTGCAATGGTAATGGGGGCTATTGTTGTGGCATTCCCATCAGCGTCGTAAGATAATTTTCCAGTGTTTGTATCGTAAATAATATAATCATTAGCATCTAAGGCTAGCGCACCCATTTTATTAACAAAATTATCGGTGCTGAGCATTTTTGGCATTAATGATTTAAAAAATTTATTTTCCAATTTAATACTATCTTCGGATGAATTAAAGTCATTAATCGTACAAATATACTGCCCTAATGGGCCATTAAATAAAAAAATATCAGCGCCTGAACCACCACTACTTACTGCGTTTCCTTCGCTACATACTAGCGTATCCTTACCTACCCCACCGCTTAAGGTATTTTCACCCGCACCACCATTTAAGTTGTCGTTGCCAGCTCCACCATCTAATGAATCATCATGTAGACCTGCAAATAATTTATCGTTACCATCACCACCTAACAATGTATCGTTACCCGTATCCCCATATAACCTGTCATTGTTACTACCACCGTCTAGGTAGTCATTCCCTTCGTCTCCCGATAATACATCATTATTTTGTTCACCAAATAACACGTCATCACCATTGCCACCGTAGAGTGTGTCGTTACCTTTACCGCCTGATAAATCATCATTTAATAGCAAGCCTTTCAATAAATCGGCGATGTCAGAGCCAATTAAAATATCGTTTTTTGCACTGCCATTCTGGTCGCCCATATATTGATTTGGCTGCACATACGGCATGTCTAGGTTGATTAATTTTATGCTTTCAATAGGTAGGTTCTTATAATTTACATCAATGGTATTGATTTGAGCATTAACAACATACGACACATCACCATCTTTTAACGTATCAGCATTGCCCGTAAGAATTAACTGTTGCGCTATTTTCCAATTTGCAGGCGTAAAGCTAAGCGTGGGTGTTTTAATAATGCATTCCGTTGCATCGCTGCTAGTAAAACGAATAACAACATCACGTAATGGTGCTGAACTTAGTTTGACCGTTAATTTTGCGCTATCCCCTTTTTCACTCGTGATTAAATCACTGCCCGTGATACTCACATCAGCCAGTTTGCTAAGGGGCACGCCTGCAACTAACAAGGTATTTAAACTATTTACGCTTTCCTGTATTCCGCTGCGATCCGTGTATTTTGCGATGACACTAATGGCTTTGCCAACATCATTTGCAGTTAATATGTACTTATTGCTGCGCACATTAGTGACAATAGTGTTGCCATTTGCTTGCCAACGATAGCTGATCGCACCCAGTCCATCTGGATCGGTAAGCGTATTGGTAACGCTTAAGGTTTCACCAATAAAAGGATTGCCACTGAGCACCACCACGCCTGAAGGTGCATGATTGGTGGCATTAACATTAATGGTTAAGAAGCGTTCAGTGCTATCAATATCAACACCTGGATTAATTACTGCATCACCAACGCCGCCATCATCTTGAACCTGAAAACTTAGACTTATTTTTTCACTGAAGCCATTACTGGGAATGTATTTTAATTGCTTAAGATTAATATTAGCGGCACTCAGGCTATCGCCAGCCACCACAGCATTACCCATGTATGTCAAACTACCCTCGGCGGGCAGGCTGTTAATGATTACGTTTTTAAGGGTATTGGCGGGCACATCATTAGGATCGGTAAACCCGAAGTCATTTAATAAAAAAGTATAGGGGGTATTCAGTGCAGTAAATAGCGTTTTATCTTGACCAATCGGCGCATCATTGACACTGACTAACGAGACTGAATTTGAATATAAAGCAGACAATGCTAGTCCTGTGCCTTGAAGCCCTGTATTACCATCACTGGCTAACCAATCAATTTGGATTTTCTCGGGTAAGGGTGTGGTTTCATTTTTATAGCTAATATGTTGTAAAACGTCATTAACTAAGGCTTGCGTGGCATTGTCTTTGAAGCTAATTATCAGCGTGCCATTAAGGATACTGAAGCTAGCAAACATTATTTTTTCAAGCGTAAAAAGATAATTATCATAAAAAGTAAATAATGCCCCAGTGCTGTCAAAGCTAAATATATCAGTTTTATTAGCCCCATTATGACGAAACAAACTGACCGATGCGCCCGCGTAATTATTCATGCTGTTTAAATAAACATCCATCAATTGCACGCTGGAATCTAATTTTATAGGGCTAGAATCTTCAATATACATGGGCGTTGACGTGAGCCCAGCCATTAATTTGCCAGTGCTAAGATCATACTGCGCTAACACGCTGTCGTAGCCAGCACTGCCATTTTCTAGCCAGCCAGTGAGTGCGAGTTTTGTGTTATCGGTAGCTTCCGTGAGTGCATAAGCATAATCATTAGCAGAGCCAAAGTCGGTGAGAACTTTGCCAGCATTACCAAAACTGATGTCTAAATTGCCCTCCGTGGTATACCTTGCTAATGCCACATCATAACCATAGTTACCATTGTGGCTATAACCTGCTACAACGAGTTTACCATCATGCTGCACAATAATTGAGCGTGCAAAATCCGTTGATGAATTAAAATCCGTTGTTACCACGCCTCCTGTTCCAAAAGTAGGATCGAGCACACCAAATTGATCATAACGCATGAGCGTGAAATCATAGCCTTGATTGATACCTTTATAGCTTGAACCAGCAACAAGTAATTTCCCATCTGCTTGTATAGCTGTTGAACAAACTTCATTTACTGAATCAAGTGATACATCATTGGTTTGCGTAACGATGCCATCGTTACCCGCTCCAAAACTAGTATCAAGTACGCCTTCAGAGTCAAAGCGTGCCAAGATAAAGTTGGACGCACTTCCTGTATCACTATAACCTGCAACCACTATTTTTTTATCTGGCTGAATAATTACCGAATTGGCTACCCCGTAAAGTTGGTTAATCCTTAAGGTAACAATACCGTTGGTACCAAAACTTTCATCGACAGTGCCGTCAAGATTGTACCGCACTAAGGCGAAATCTAAGCCTCCTGCACTATTAACAGTTGCCCCTGTTACTAGCAACTTATCTTGATCAAGATAATCTTTAATAATATTTAGAGCGTAGGCTTTACTATCTTGATTATTAATAGTTGTGCTAACACGACCAGTGTTGGCATTGAAGGTAGGATCAAGTCCACCGTCAGGGTTGTAGCGCAGTAACGTAAAGTCATTTATGGAATTGCCATCTATATCACTATAACCTGCCACAAGCAGTTTGCCGTCAGCCGTCAGTGCAAGGGCTCTGGCACTGGTATCTGAGTTACTCAAATCAGTAAGCACCTTGCCATTGCTACCAAAGGTATCAACTAAAAAACCATTATTATCGTAACGCATTAACGCAACATTACTGTTGCTTGCTCCGGCAACAATCCAATCGCCATCTGTTAAAGCAAGAAGTGAATAACTAAAATCATTTGTTGCGGCTGTGGAAGATAAGGTAGATCCAAAATTAGTGATGGCTTTGTTATTAAAAATAGTGCTAGTGAATATAGGCGGGGTATTGGTTGTCATAAAAAACTCATGAAATTAGAAAATGGCAAAATAAAGTGTGGGTGTTTTTTATTTGTTTGATTTTAAATTCTGTGAAGGAAGCTTTGGCCTCGAAATCGAGGCGCGTCATGCTTATCTTCGTGGCATATCACTAATAACGCCAGGAAGGATGATTTAACCCTCGAACATAAAGTTGTTCGTATTCAGGACGCAATCGAATCATCGCCAACCTTTGCCAGCTTTCAGGCATATCTAACTCTTTTGATTGATTAAACTTGCTCGTTAATAAATCGTGCTTATAGTCTACGTGTCTAATGTGTAAAAATTGCTCAATATTCCACAAGGAACCTGTAGGAAAAGCAGTAAAGTCTTCTAAATAAAATAGTCGCACATATTCTTTGCCAAACACACGTACTAAGCGATCATAATTTGCGAGATATTCGGTGTTTTTCCAAAACCATTCTTTATTTAAAATCTGACGAAATTCTTTGATATTAATAGAATGAATCAGCTCTTCTTGCCCATTAAACTTATAATTAAATTTAACATGTGACCATAACCGCTCAAGAGGATCGCGTAAGGTATAAATGACTTTAATATTTTTTGCGCATGCTGTTATTTTATTTAAGCCTGCTTCGTCGAGTAAGGAATATTGATTTGAAAAATCTGCACAATACACGCGCGGTTGCACCTCTTGAAATAACGAATAATACCAGTCATCGTTGATTTCTTCAGGTTCTGCATAGCGGGTGTACCATGCTAAAACCTTCTCATTACACTGTCTTTTAAGGGCTTTTTTTAACTTTAACTGTCGCTGTGCGTGGGTTAATTTGTTGCCCACGGCTTCTTGATATGAAAAATAATGCAGTTCTTTTTCAGGGGTGAAATGAATCAATGGGTGTCCAGCCAGTTGTTTATATAACCAGGTGGTTCCTGCTTTCATCGCTCCAGCGCCAATAAGCAAATTTTCAATCATCTGTTTTCCTTGCCCTTATGCTTTACACTTATCTTTGCCAAAGACCTTATCTAAAAACGCTTGATTAGTGCTATATCTGGCTTCAAGTAACGCCAAAGTTTCTTCAGATAATTGGCTAGTTTCTTCAAGTGCA
Source organism: Methylococcaceae bacterium (assembly GCA_007280895.1). Lineage (GTDB taxonomy): Bacteria > Pseudomonadota > Gammaproteobacteria > Methylococcales > Methylomonadaceae > Methylovulum. The sequence goes on along the minus strand of QYQN01000083.1, from coordinate 14,313 downwards.
TTAATTTTTGTTTGCACAATTTTTTGATATTTTGGTAATGAAATTTCCAGTTCTAAAAAAACTGATAAGACTTCGGCGGTATCTTCAACTGAGCCAAATAATTCATCATAACTGATCATCAAGACTTGCTTAAACTGTTGTCTATATTCCGTAAGCGCATGTTCATAATCATTAAAAGCGTCCTGAACTCTTAGCCATTCTTCATGACCTGGCTGAGTTAATACACGCAACATTTCTTCTTCAAATAAACGTTTATCGCTGTCATCTTTGCCATGCATAAATAATTTAAAGGCCGAAATAAATCGGTTGACTGGATTACGTGCCAATAAAATAATTTTCGTCTCTTCACCCAACATGGTCGCCATCGTATTGATTCCATTCGATGGTAAAATCATGTATTCAGGGGTGATTTCCCCTAAAAATTTATTGCTAGAGACGCACGGTCTATAGAGATCAAGGTAGTTAATGTGTTGAACTTTTTTTGAGGACAAAAGAAAGTTTGTCCGTAAAGAGTTTTTAAAACGTCGATTAATGAAGCTTAACTCTTTCGCTTTAACAATATGCTCAATATCTAAATTTAATTGATTGGTAGAAAATTTCTGTAACACATTGGGATGTCGCACACCAAAAAGCGTATCAAAATAATGTAGCTCTTTTACAGGGTTCATATAAATAGGCGCACATTGCTCCAAAATGGTGTACAACAAAGTAGAACCCGCGCGCTGTGAACCAATTCCAATTACAAACTTAGTCATTTTTTACACTCCTGTACCGTATGATAAATTTCTACTAATTCTTTAACTTGCTCATAAACGCTACGAATAGAACTGGTTTCTGGCAAAGCTTTGTAGCGAGTGGGCTCGCTCGCTATTTTCGTTAAGACCTCAACAATATTTTCGATAGTCGGTGCAATGACGTGACCAGTACGGTCTTCAATAACATCTTCACCTATTCCACCCATTGCACTGGCAACCACCCAGCAACCACAGGCGGCAGCTTCTCGTGTCACCAGCCCATAACTTTCAGGCCAAATTGAAGGAGCCCACAGAACATCAATTTGTCGATACAAGTCAACCACGCGCCGTTGTGTCATACGCCCAATAAATGTGACCGGTACATCGCCCCAAAAGGTGTCTAATCGATAGTCTTCGTCATACGCATGATCAACAATCAACATGTGAATATTTTTTGGTTGGTATGACATTACCGCATTTTTTAATAAAAAATAACCTTTGTGCTCGGCCATACCGCCAACATGACCACACACAACCTTATCCGTGTAGCGCGTATCTTTCGCTGCCCACGGCAAGGTTTCTGCAATACCATTTTTATTTGTACTAATGTTGGTGATTTCATTTTTACGATAAATATTCGCAAAACAGTCTGATACGGTTAACACGGCCGCAGCTTTTTTTAACAGATCTTGCAAATAAATAATTCGTTCTAAGGACGTACTTAGATCAGTAAAACTCGCTGGCGTATAGTGTTGATACAAGTCAGGATGTCCGTCTGGATACACCTTGTTATTTGCGTCCACTAAGAACTGATAATCTGAAATCCACCACGCATCATGAATAGTCACGACATAAGGAATGCCGGCATCAAAAGCATGTTCTAACATCGAGCCACTTAAGCGTTGTACGCAATGAAAATGAATCACATCAGGCTGCTCTACGGTTAAAAATTGAGCAAATAACTCGCCTATTTTTTCATCACGCGGTGCCCAATCCATGTGCTCTCGCCATTGGATAGTTGCTCGATAAACACGCGCACCTTGATACTGATATACCGATAACTGATGGGCTTTATCACGTTGCTCTGCATCACTGGTAAACACACATAATTCAAATTGATCGCCATAATGTATTTGCAAGGTATCAAAATTATCAACCACCACACGCGTGCCCCCTCCAATTGATTGCGGTGGGAAAAATACATTGACTAAGGCAATTTTTTTACGCAATGGTTGCATAAGTGGCTGAGCAGCCTGTAATGCTTCCTGTAAAATAGTCGCCATATTGTTGGCTAGCGCAGTTTGGCTGTACTCCTGTTGTACGCGCATTTGAGCTTGCGCAGCAATATGTAAGCGTGTTTCGGGTTGCTCCACTAATACTTTTAAATGCTGATACCAATCCTCGGTGGTGGTCGCAATCAAGCCATCTTGCCCATGCTGAATTACGTCACGATAATTTGCTGTGGTACTCAGCACAGATGGAATGCCTAAACACGCGGCTTCAAACCATTTTAATTCACTTTTACACCCATTGATCTCATCATCAAGCAATACGGCAAGATTGATATCGGCGCGGTCTAATAATCGCCAATAGGCATTAATATTTTTTACTGGCGGAATTTGCTTAATTTTGTCTGCATACTGTTTAACTACAGCACTAGGTAATTTTAAATAGCCAACAATAGTAAGCCGAACCGTGGGGTATTCGTCAAAAATACGTTTTAGCGCGGGCAAGGCTAAGTCATTAAAATCACTGTTGTGCGCCATCGTGCCACTACCATAAAAAATTTCAATGGTGTTGTTTGTAAGCATTTCTGACAAGACTTTATTTTTAAATATATTTTTAGAATCAACACCGTTTCGATGCACAAAGCAACGCTGAGAAAAAACAAAGGCTGATAATTTATCCGCTAATAACTGTGTTGATGCAATCCCAAAACGACAATACTTTGCCGCTGCATTAAACATGGCCATGCCTTTTAAAATGGCAAAATAATTCGTTAACTCTAAGTAACCACCATAAGTTTCTATTGGCGGTGGAAATTCACTATCAAATAGATAATCGTCTATTTCATAAAAACCTAATTTTCCTGTCGCGTTGACCTGCGCCATGGCTTTAAGAATGGGGGGTTCAGCGGGCACACGATAAAAAATAACCACATCATGCAAGAGCAAGGCAGCAAACTTTTTAGGCAAATCTAACCATGAGATTAAGGTTACTTCTTTGCCTATTAATTCCAATTGTTCTATTTTTTGTGTCACACGATAACGAACGCATTGAGGAATATTTAAATCTGCAATGATGAGTACGCGATTAAGATCACACTGTCCAAGTGTTTTAACGGGCTCAGTCGCACCAAAACTGCGTAAATACACTGAATAAATAAATGCTGAGATGTCCCCCAGTGCAGTTAATAAGGTCTGACGATCGTTGACAATACATAACGACTCTAAAAGCCCCTGTTGTGATAACCAATAATCCTGTACTAATTCATCAAGACAGTCATTAAGATAGGTAGCACTGGGTTGCGCGATAAGGGCTTCAACCTGAATGCGTAAGATTGCTTCAGCATCAGTAGTATTTTTTTTACAATTAATTAAGTTTGCGTATAACCAGCGACTTTGTACACCATGCGCTTGCGTAGCATAATGATAATAAGCATAAGCCAGGTAATATTTTTTTTGTTCGAAATAGGTATTACCCAATAATTCAAAGGCTTCGGCGCGTTTATCAAAAAATAAACTGGTTATTAAATAGGTTTGACCTGCTTCAACTTTATGTTGCGTTAAATGCTCTTTCGCTAAATCACTATAAAATTTAGCATTAACGGCAGCAATTGGACTAATACGCAAAGCGTAACTGAGTTGGTTTTTAAATAACTGCAAAAGCTCTTTGGACGTAAAATAAACCCCGTGTTCAGCATTGATTTTCACCATCGTTGCAAAAGAAAAATGCTCTGGCAACATCTTAACCAACTTACTTGTGATCTGTGGCTTGCTGTCTAAACACACGCCATTCACCCAAACACTCAGTGCGTGTGATACGGGTTGTTGCGCACCTAAGCGCATAGTATGACTTGTTAATGTCGCTAAATATGCGTCCACTAACGCATCGGGTACGATAAAACTAAAACCAGAGCGCTTGAATTCTTCACCATGAATTGCCGCAACGTCTGGGCGCTCATGCCAAGTTAAGGAATCGATAACTTCTTCTGCATCACCAATTCGTAAGGTAAAACTTAAGGGGGCATGATTAACACTAAATCCCCAGCCACACACTTCAAATTCATCGACATTTTCAATAAATCCGCGTAGCGCTGGCACGGTCGACAGCGTATCGGTTGGACTGGCCGGACTCACCTCGACATTCTCTGATGACCAGGTTTGCTTAATAAATAAGGCGTTATTAACCAAGCTTACATCATTAGCAAATACTTCAATCAATTGACCTTCTGCCACAGCACTAAGATACTGCTCGCGTAATGCCTGGGGAATAATAAGACTGAAGCCTGATTGACTATATTCAGCGCCTAAACGCAACGCTACATCGGCTCGTTCATGCCAAGAAATGGTGATTGGATAATGTCGATCCGCTAAACGTAGAGAAAGTTGCAATGACTGACCGGTTTTATTAATGACCCAGCCCTCAATGGCAACTTCATTCATTTTTTCAATATAGCCTTCAATACTGCCTTTTGGCTTACGACCCAAAAACTGCGCTGTTGCTAAATGTTTAAGTGAGAGTTTTTTTTGTACCATGATTTTTGTCTTACACTTAGTTAGATGATTGGTGAAGCTTGATATTGGCTAATCTGTACGTCTCAAATTGCTCAACTATCTTGTTGGGGGAGTCTTGCCACGTTAAAGGCATAATAAAATCATTCATGCCACTGGCTTTGGCGCGTCGTGCTAATGCACCAATATCAAATGCAAAAACCGGACAATGTACCCGTAAAGCTAAGGAAAAGGTATAGCTATAGGTTTCTGGCCAAAGGGATGGTAACCAAACGGCATGAGGTGCTAAAGCAATTAATTTATCCAGCGCTTCATGCTCTAAATATTTTCCTGTCACGCGCACGCTTTGTTCTATTAGTAATTTATCATTCATTGTGTAACCCAGGACGATAAACTCAATGGGCAATTGCTCCTGCTTAACGCGCTTCGCACACGCAAGCAGGGCTTGATAGCCTTTCAGCTTACCAATTGCACCGATGATAACAATTTTTAGTTTTTCATCGGGATAGATAGCGGGAGCTTGCCAGTACGCTGTGCTTAAATCAATTGTTTCATGAGGTAAAACGGTAAAGCATAATGAAGGTAAATACCGAAGTAAGCGCTCGGCAACGTCCTGATCGGGCACAATGATCGTATCGGCTAAGGCTAAAGCGTGCTGATGAAGATCTCGCCATTGCTGAATATCGACCACACCAAAATCTGAGCCTCGCTCAGTTAAACAGCGATTACAGCCGTCCTCGTCAGGTTCGCCACAATAGACACCTTGCTCATCTGCTAAATTTATGCGTGGGCAAATCACTTTATAATCATGCAGGTTTATCGTCCATTTGGCTGCCAAAGACTGCACTATTTCAGCTAAAAATTCTGGGGCATGGGTTTCAAAATCAACTAAGCTGTGGGTGTACACTTCAACAATATCCAATTGCCGTAAGGCAGCGCTTAAATGTGTGGTATCGGCTAATAAAAATGGATTGATATTGGGTAAGGATTTAATCGCTGCCTGCCCTAACACTACATGTGTGGGTTTTTTTGCCATAGGACGCAAGGTAAATACGCCAACTCCTTGAGCCACTAAAGTCGTCACATCTTCTTGCATACGACGCTCGGAACCACCCCCACGATTATGACAAACTACCAAGACGTTTTTATCACGACAGCGAGACTGCAAACGCGCTGAATCTAATTGGCAACGTGCTATTTTTAAAGGATCTGCATCAATAAAGGCATTAACATCTTGGTGGTAAAAAGGATAACGTTTGGCTAAGGTTATCAGTGCCGATTGCACACGCTTGGCTTTCTCGCCCTGAAAAGACGCCGCACCTAAATGACGTACAAAAACATCGGCGATAATAATATTACGCCAGCCTTTTTGTATGGCTTGCTGACAAAAATCATTTTCCTCGCCATAGCCCTTGCCAAAGGTTTTTTCATCGAACATCCCGACGGCCTCTAAACAGGCTCGTTTGATGTACAAACAAAAACCTACACCAGTGGGCGTTTCTACTTCAATGCCTGCATTGACGGTCGCTGTTAGTGCGGCTAAGTCGGCATAACTTATTTCTAAGGGGTAGGGATTATCATGCAAAAATTCAGGATAACTGCATATCGTTGCATTGTTAGATAAAGGTGTAATACTGCCAGTACGGGGATTTCGCGCTGCGGCATGAACTAAGCGATCTAACCACCCGTCATAAACTTCAGTATCTGCATTTAATAACACAACATCGCGCGTTAAATGAATGGCCATGCCACGATTTACCGTATAAACAAAGCCTTTGTTGCTTTCGTTATTCAGTAAGGTGAACAAGCCTTTAGTAGCTAAACGCTGCAAGTCAGCAGTTAACACGTCATCGGGACTAGCATCATTAATGACAATAAGTTCGAAAGTCACCGTCGTTGTTGCTGTTAAGACACTGTACAAACACCGCAAGGTCTCCACCCGTCCTTTATAAACAGGAATAATGACATCGAGGGTAGCGGCTTGATACTCTCTGGGCAGCACTGCATCCCACACTTCATCATCGATAGGTGGACACCACGCAGTAGTCTGCTCTACGCGCTGTGCTGACTGTTGCACCTGATCGGGTAAGGTATGCCTGCCTTCCAAGCGACCAATGAATAAATAATGCAGCAATGGATTCATGCGCATATCCACCACATCTGGATTGCTACGCAAATAATACGATGCATCAAAATGCGCACAAGGCGAACGACCTTCGAAGCCACCCCAATTAATATAATGCTGCAATGGATCAACGTTTGAACGGGCAATATCTTTGTTATGACTGAGATAAAAACGCAGATCAAACCAAGGGCTTGGTGAAATTTTTCGGTATCTGCCCACATAAGCATAATGCAATAAGGCATTTACCTGCGCGGTGCGGTCGGTTGTTTGTGTTCGGTAATACACAGGATCAAATAACGGCAGAGGTTGACGTCCTTCACGATCACCACTGGTTACATAATGCCTTAGCGGTAACAGTCCACTTTGGGCAACATCATTATTTACCTCAAGATAAAAACTACGTTCAAATAAGCCCCGACGTTTTATCAAATACGTGATAATCGTTCGATAAAACACCAATAAACCTAATGGCCGACAGACTTGCTTAAACAGCCATAAAGCCGTCAGTAAACTTGCCCCGCGCCATGCTTTTAATTTTTCGTGGAATTGCATTCGTTACCTGAACACCTAATTATTGATGTGATTAAAGCATGAGTAAACGCTCACCATAAAACGACACTGCGCCCAGTAATTTAGCTTACTAATTTAAGACTGGACACGGGTGCCAGAGTTAAACGTTCGCACTAAAGTCTAAGCTTATCGAATGGTATGGACGATTATTCGACACCCTGAGCATAGCCAAAGATTTGCAACAATTTGGTAGCCGTACTTTACATAACTATTTAAGAATAACACGCGCACCCAATGCCATTTGATAAATCATCGTTGAAACTTCTTTAAATAACTGACGATATTTAGCGTCTACTTTTGGTAACACCATAATTTCATCACCGGGTCTAATTTGGGTACCATCACCAAATAACCAGCCAACATGTTCTTGCGTATCTTCAAAACTGCCATCTCGATGCGCAAGAATAATGCGTGACGTGTCAGCATTTTGTGAGAAGCCCCCCGATGTTTGAATATAATCCTGCACTGATTTACTGGTATCAAGCGCAACAGTATTGGGGAACATAACTTCTCCGCTGACTAAAATTAAATTATCTATAGCTGGAATATTGATACGATCGCCGTTTTCTAGCAGCAAGGCATTAAGATTATCAGCCTCCGCTAACATAACCTGACCAGAAGGTTGAATACCTTTAGCGCGCTCCACCCATTGCAGCATCATGCTGGCTTCTTCTTTGCGTAATTGAGATTCTTCTAAAGTGCCAGATCGAACTGTTAAGACTGCGGCTTCTAAATGCTGCAAAGCTGTTTTTAACATGTCGCGTTGACGTGCAATCACGCTTTGGCGAAATAACTGTAAACTTTTAGTATCTGCACGCTCAGAAAAACGCACTTTCTGTAATAAAACCCCTAACCTCGTTCCATAAGGCACCACATATTCTTGAGGACTTAAATGTTCGCCTTCCACGCGCACGGTTATCGTGCCTTGTTTCTTATCAGCCGTAAATTCAATTTCATCGCCATTTATTAAGTTAACCTGACTGGCTTCACTAAGCGGGTAATACTCGACATTCTTGGTTGTGCCGGTATTTCTAGTGACCCGAACATGAGTAACTTGCGCCTGCGGTTTGGCTACTTTCATTACATTTGCAACGGTACGCGCGTCATCAGTAAACTCAAAGCGTTTTGCATTACCTGCTAAGCCATTGACTTTAACAGTGTACTGACGGGGGGCAACAAAAATAACATCACCATCCGATAGCTGAATTAAGGGCATTTGTCCTTCAAGAATAAAATCATAAAGACTTAAGGTTGCCCGCGTAAACGCTCCACGTTTCACTTCAACATGTAAAAAAGACCCTCGCTCGACGTCAATACCGCCCGCTTGATCTAAATAATGCAACAAGCTATCCATACTGGTGCCACTGTATAAACCAGGTCGATTGACAAAACCACCAACAAAAATGCGTACCGGTTGAGCTGCTGCAAGACTGGCATAACTAAATACATTCGCCCGAAAAACATGTCGCACGGCAATATCCACCACCTGCTGCAAATCTTGATTACGCACGCCTAATACATGCACTGGCCCAACATGAGGCACAAAAATATTCCCTTGTGGATCAACTGTCAAGGGTGCGTCATAATCAAAGGCTCCCCAAAAACGTACTTGAATGTTATCCCCATTAGCCACGACATAATCTGGATTAAACGAGGTTGCACCTTCTCTGGCAAATGCACCTGTAAATAAATTTGCGCCAAAAACATCACTTTTTAAGTTAACTGAATAATCATAAAATTGCGGCGCATTGGTGGTCATGGCGGGCACTGCTGACGACGGAGGCGCAACAACGGGTGCCACGGGCGAATTAATTGCAGGCAACTCAAGCGTAGGTGAAGTATTTGCTAAGGGGTCAATCGCCATATTGATTGTTTGACTAACCCCAAAAGGATCAGTGCTAGCGGCTTGCCCTGTTACAGAAAAAATTATCAGCAATGCAGCAACGTTATTCAGCACTTTTTTTACGCTAACAAATGAAACTACTTTCATGATGTCTTAATCCTTATGATCGCGAATAATGGCACTAAGCAGATGTACTATGCCGGCAATGATTAAAATAAGTAGAGTAGAGACCACACTGTTGTACAACCGACGTGGCTCTAATGATAATTCTGGGACGGTAGGTTGTTGTAAAATAGAGACTTTTTTCAAGGTCCTGGACGCTTCAATGCGTACTTGCTCCATCGCTGTTAAGGACGCTTTGTACACGTCCTGCGCAAATTGAGCATGCATTTCTAAGCGTTGATACGCCTCAACTGTTTTATTTAAACTTTTCCCTTTTGGTGACGCGAGCCGTTCTTTTTCTTGAGTAATCTGTTTTTCAATGGCATTAATTTGCAAATCTAATTCGACAATATTGGCACTTTCTGGCATCAAATACCCCAACATTGCAGCTCGTTTGGTTTGCAAATCGGTCAACTGTGCGTCCATTCGGTTAATGGTGGCAACAATATTATCTGTAGTACCTTGTGGCGAAACTAAGCCATATTTGTTTTGAAAATTTAATAAGTCCTGACGCGTCTCCATCACTTTATTACGCACTGCTTCAATATCTTTATTTAAAAATTCCACCTGCTCTTGCGCTAAACTTCGCGCCAGATTATTCATGTAATGCTCACCTTCCTTGACCATAAATTCAGCAATAGCATGCGCCATGACAGAATCATAGGCCTGAACTTTTACCACCAGAACACTGGCATATTGATCTAATTCAACGCTGATTCGCGTTCGATAATAGTCATAAAATACTTCTAAAGACGCGTCTTTAAACCACAAGCGCGAAATAATATCATGCGAGTGATCGCTGTAATGGCTACGCAAAGCAAATTTTGCTTCTAGTTTTTTTAGCATATCTACTGACAACAGATAATCACGAAGCAGCAGTTGTTCGGAAGGAATGCCCATGGTTTTCCCCCCTAACATACCAGCAATATCCAGTGTCTGACTTTTTGCCATCATGTCGGTATTTTCGATAATGATATGCGCTTCTGAAATATAACGATCTGAAGCGACTAAGCCCCAATAAATAAAACTACAGGCTAGTGCAAAAACGATACTAGAAAAAAAACGATGCTTTTTTGCGAGTATAAATAAAGACGGGGAAACGGAGGGCTTTTTCATTTTAAACAACTTTCCTTATAAGCTTTTAACGCGTCATTAATATCATCAAACCAATAGGCTTTACCATTATCTATCCACACACCTGCGCTACAAAATTCTTTTAAGGTGCTTTCGCCATGCGACACCATAATTAAGCTAGCGCGATTGGTTAAATTTTTAAAAGCTGTCGCTGCTTTTTTCTTAAAGGACGCATCACCCGCTGCGGTTGCTTCATCAGAAATATAAACGTCAAAATCAAAAGCAAAAGATAAACCAAATTGTAAACGTGAACGCATACCTGATGAATAGGTTTTTATTGGCTCATCAAACGCAGAACCGATTTCTGCATAATCTTCAATAAAGGCTAAGCGTTCTTCTATGTCCTGTTCATGACCATGAATTCGACACACAAACTTAGCATTCTGGCGTCCCGTGAGTGAACCTTGTAAGCCACCGCCATAACCCATCGGCCAAGATACACGACAATGACGTTCAACATGACCTTTAGTAGGTTGGTCAATACCGCCAATAATTCGTAATAAGGTGGATTTGCCCGCGCCATTGCGCCCAACTAACCCCACACTGACCTTAGGTGGAATAACAAATGAAGCGCCTTGTAATACCCACTTACCTAAGCCGTGAGTGGTTTGGTAACGTTTATAGATATCGTCGACAATAATCATAATGACGTTAATTTAGCTTCAAAACGTCGATGTAGCGCTAAGCCTAAAAAAATAGCGACGATGGCACAGCTGTAAAGATAACTCACCGCCACACCTGACATGCCATGATAAAAATGCGACATACCCATACGCGCTACTTCGGTGCCATGCAATAAAGGATTAATAAGTAACCACTCACGATAAGGTTGAGGAATATTTGAAATAGGAAAAATTACCCCAGAAGTTAAATATAAGGCAGTCGAAAATATACCTAGTACGGTGTTCATTTTTGGAATCAACTCCACAGCAACGGAGGTAATTAAGCCATACCCCAAGCCCATCAAGCCCATCCCAAAAAAAACCATTAATACAATAAGAGGATCTGCGGGGTAGAGCAGAATATTAAAGAAAAAACTCCCTAACCAGAAAATAATAGCAATTAAGCACGTTAAAAAAGACTCTAAGGCAGCACGTACCAATAAGGCATCAATGGGTTTTACTTGACGATAGGTGAATAAGGCACGGTTTGCTCCTAAGCCATTTTGCACTTGGGTGGATACGCGCTTAAACATGAGAAAAAAAACTAAACCAATAATTAACCACGCTTCAGTAGTCATGCCCTCTACTGCCCGCATACGGATCACTGTGAACATAAATAACATCATGCTGATATGTAAAACGGGCTCAGCTAGCAACCATAACCACGCAATCCTGCCTGTTGCTAAACGCGACACAGCTTCTCGTAAAAATAGGGCATTCCATACCGACAGGGTGATTGAAAGAGGTGTTCTAACGGGTAAAAAATCAGGATGAATTGTCATAGTTGTTTCAGGAGAGTGACTGAAAGCATTAGAAATAGCGAACACTAAGATGAACCGATTAAGTGCAGAAGTCTGTTTGAAATACACGTGCATTTGAAGCATTATGTTACTGTTTATACGAACAATAATGCAGCGACTAAGCGATATATCAAGACGGCTACGTTATATTTAGTCTATCATGCCTCATCATTACGAGCAAGATTGAACCCTGCATAAACAAATTTTTTTTAAACAAAAACAATATCTTACAGCTATTCCTTACCCATTTGAAACGGCACAAAACTCACCTCTTCTAAGTCTTCATATTCATAACGGTTTACTGTTCTGGTAATGCGTTGTAACACCTGCTTACCACTTATACCCACAGGAATAACCATGCTACCACCTATTGCCAATTGCACTAATAATTGTTGTGGAACGTCGACCGGTGCCGCTGTGACGATAATCGCATCAAACGGCGCATAATCAGCCCACCCTAAATGCCCGTCGCCATACATTAAACTAACATTTGTTAATTTCAAATCCCACAAATGCATTTGAGCCTTTTTATGCAAAGCTAAAATTCGCTCAACTGAATATACTTTTTTAAAAATATGTGCCAGCACCGCCGTTTGGTAACCACACCCTGTACCAATCTCCAAAACGCTTGCTAATTTACCTGTCCCACTTAATAGCTCAGTCATTCGCGCCACACTAAATGGCTGGGAAATTGTTTGATTAAACCCAATCGGTAAGGCTGTATCTTCATAAGCACGACTTGCCAACGCCTCATCCATAAAAATATGACGCGGCACATTACGCATTGCTTCCAATACCTGAGGCGAACAAATGCCCTGATTGGCTAAGCGTGTCAACATACGCTCACGGGTTCGTAAAGAAGTCATACCAATCCCTTGCCTATCTAGCATGAGCATTACTCCCTAGGTAACCAGGCACTTAACGCATTGATACGATCGTACCAAGTTAAGTCTAATTGCAAAGGCGTTACTGACACAAAACCCGTATTAACAGCATAAAAATCTGTCCCAGGCCCCGCATCTTGCTCCGACCCAGCAGGACCCACCCAATAAATAACCCGTCCACGTGGATCTGCTGATTTAATAACCGATTCTGATTTATGACGCTGCCCTAAGCGCGTGGCTTGAAAACCTTTTAAATCGGCTAACGCAACATCAGGTACATTTACATTTAATAGCGTATCTTTAGGTAAAGGGTTTGCGATGAGTTGCTTAAACAGTGTTACGGCAACCTGTGCAGCCGTTTCAAAATGCACAGGCTGACTACTCGCCAAAGAAATGGCAACCGCTGGTAAACCTAAAAATCTGCCTTCAGTTGCGGCGGCAACAGTGCCTGAATATAAAACATCATCACCCAAATTTGCTCCATGATTAATTCCAGCAAATACCATATCAGGCTCTTTGTGTAGTAATCCAGAAATAGCTAAATGCACGCAATCGGTGGGAGTTCCATCGACTTTTACAAAGCCATTCTCGGTTGTGGTGGCTCGCAACGGCATTTCTAAGGTTAATGAATTGCTTGCGCCACTGCGATTTTTATCTGGTGCAACCACTGAAATCTCAGCTAACTCTCGCATTGCGTTAGCCAATGTTACTAAGCCTTCAGCAAAATAACCGTCATCATTACTTAATAAAATGTGCATTTTTGGGTCGCCTTAAGACAGATTACGCTATAAAATCAAACATATTAGCAACAATACCTTACAAAATCAGCCTCTCGTGACAAAAAAAAACGCCGACACCTTAGATTATGCTTTATTTCGCCAAACTATTGGCACAATCCAGCCAATAAAAAACAATAACATGGCGGCTTTGGAAGCGAGCAAACCTTTACCTTACCCAAAAAAAAATTCATTTAAAATTTTAGCCGCACCCACTGACTTAACAGAACGACTGCCATTATTGGGTAAAGAAGATGCTATTTATTTTAGTAATACTTCTTTACCCAAAACACTCTTAACTAAATTACAACAGGGCTATTTTCCAGTCGATGCTGAGTTAGATTTACACGGTTTAAACAGTCAAGAGGCCAAACGTCACATACTTAAGTTTATCGAAGAATGTGTTACTGAAGGTTGCCAGTGCATTCATATCGTGCACGGCAAGGGCTATCGCTCTAGCGATGACTTTCCAATCTTAAAAAATAATGTCAATCTTTGGTTACGGCAACATCACGCTGTTCAGGCGTTTTGCTCTGCTCCACAAAAAGACGGCGGCACTGGTGCGCTTTATGTGTTACTTGATACGGCCTTTCGATAATACCCATTCGTGTTAAGTTCGTCATGGGTATGACGCCCTGTCGCTTGCTTGGATTAAGTTAAGATTCCCCCCGTTCGTGCTAGTCTAAATCACGTAAGCAGTCCCTTACTGCTTACGTGGCGACACGGGCAAAAACTGTTGCCAAGTAACTGTACCGCCTACCTTATCTGGTGTGGGCAGCGCCTTTGAGACTGTGAAAGTATTATGAAAACAACACAAAAACAACTTTTTAATTTTGTAAGTCATTGTTTTTATATAATGTGGGAGAGGCTTTAGCCTCGAATTCGAGGC
>QYQN01000036.1 GCA_007280895.1 Methylococcaceae bacterium | reverse complement strand
GGAGCAGTTTACGGCCTTAAAAACACAATTTTTCCCCGGAATCAGCATTCCGGAACGAGCACCATCGGGTAGTCAGTTGGACTTTAAGCGAATGTTGGAAAAAGACGACCTGGTTAATTTACTCAAGCAGTTCAGAAAAATTGAAAAAAAAGAAAGCGACTGGATCATAAACATTATCGTCGCCGGTTGTCTGGGTAGCGATCATTTATGGCAGGATTTGGGCCTCTGGTCGCGCTCGCAATTGAGCGCGATGCTGCGTTATAACTTTCCGGAATTAGCCGAAAAAAATGACCAGGACATGAAATGGAAAAAATTCTTGTACAAACAGCTTTGCGAAGCGGAAGGCTTATATCTGTGCCGCGTACCTTCCTGTGAGGTGTGCATTGATTATTCCAAATGTTACGGCTCTGAGGAATAGCCTATTCTTTTAACATCAATTTCAAACAAACCAACTGCGTCGATTGCCAGCGCTGTCGAGCATAAAATGCTAGAGCCGGAGAGTTTTTTTATCTCCCAGTAACTGCACGCGCGTATGTCCCTGTTGCTTGCCCCACTCGCAGGCTTCAGCAAGCAGTAAGGTCGCTATGCCCTGATGACGGAAATCAGCAGAGACAATCAGATCCTCGAGCAAGCCTACCGGGTCACCTTCCGCAGTTGAAATCAAAGTTTGCAGGCTGCACATGCCCCGCAGTTTTTTATCATCGATCGTCTCGGCCACTAAAACACAAGCCTTATCGCTGTTTACCAGTAACAGTAAGCCTCGCGCTTGCTTATCCGGATTAAAATCGAAGTCGGCTTCAATGGCAAATAAGGCTTTTAAAAGCATGACCAATTGGGGGACATCCTCGGTTTTTGCCGGTCGTATGCTAATCATGGGCGTTCCTTAAGAAGCGTGAGTGAGTAAACCCGATGAGTTAAGAAGACAGTGCCTATTTTTTCTGGGCATTGAGGTATCTTTTTGCCAAAAGCGTAGATGCTTTCATGCAAGTCATGCAGCGGTCTTGTACAATATTGTTTTTTTAACCTACTGAGACAACATTAGTGAGCGAACAACTTCAACAAGGCTTGGATTATAAAAGTGCGGGTGTGGATATAGACGCGGGCAATCAATTGGTTGAGCGGCTTAAGCCTATCGCGGCAAAAACCACAATTCCAGGTGTAATGGCCGGCTTAGGTGGTTTTGGTTCTTTATTTGAATTACCACTGGATCGTTATCAACAGCCTGTTTTGGTTTCTGGAACTGATGGCGTAGGCACCAAATTAAAATTAGCGATTGAATTACACACGCATGATACCGTCGGTATTGATTTGGTGGCGATGTGTGTGAACGATATTATTGTTCAAGGAGCTGAGCCTTTATTTTTTTTAGATTATTTTGCAACAGGACATTTAGATGTTGACACTGCCGCTGCAGTGATTGCTGGCATTGGTTATGGTTGTGAGTTAGCTGGCGCGGCGTTAGTAGGGGGCGAAACTGCTGAAATGCCTGGGATGTATGCGGCGGGTGATTATGATATTGCAGGCTTTTGTGTTGGTATCGTGGAAAAAAGTAATATTATCGATGGCAGTAAGGTCAGCATTGGTAATAAATTATTAGGTATTGCTTCGTCTGGACCTCATTCCAATGGATATTCTTTAATTCGTAAAATTATTGCTCAGTCTGGAGTGCCGTTAACAGAGACATTGGGTGACACTACGTTGGCGCAGGCATTAATGATGCCGACGAAAATTTATGTCAAAGCGATATTATCTTTATTGGCGCAAGTGCCAGTCAATGCACTCGCTCATATTACTGGGGGCGGCATTACTGAAAATTTACCTCGTGTGTTACCTGTTGATATGAGCGCTTCGATTGATTTGTCAGGTTGGGAATGGCCGTTAGTGTTTCGCTGGTTGCAAGAGCAGGGCGGCGTTTCGCAAGAGGCTATGCTAACAACGTTTAACTGTGGCATTGGTATGGTTGTGTGTGTTGCGGCTGAGCATGAAGCTCAGGTCATTGAGGTGTTAACTTCCTTAGGTGAGCAGGTGTTGCCTCTTGGCGAGGTTGTTGCGGGTAACGGGCCTGCTAAAGTCAGTTATTTTCGCTCGTAAGTCTGGTGGCCTCTCCTGTTAGAGAGTAGCCACGCCTACTAATTTGAAGCAGTTTAACTAAACAAGGCTTAACCGTTCGTCTTGAGCTTGTCGAAGGAGGGACGGGTTAAGGCGCTCAGGGTTCGACAAGTTCACCACGAACGGCTTAATCTTTAGCTAAATTCAGTACAGTCTATGGATTAAGTCTTACCGTGTTTGCTAAACAAGGCTTAACCGTCCGTCCTGAGTTTGTCGAAGGATGCTTTACTTTTCTTTAGCCGCATCCACTGACCATAATTTCTCTAATTGGTAAAACTCGCGAGTTTGTGCTGTCATCGCATGGACGATAATATCGCCTAAATCTAACAGTACCCAGTCGGAGGTTATGTCGCCTTCTAAGCCCAAAGGTATGACACCGTGTTCTTTTACGGTGACTGAAATATGGTCACACAGTGCTTTTAAATGGCGGTTAGAGGTGCCGGTGACAACCACCATGTAATCGGTAAAACTGGTTTTATTTTTTACGTCCAGTGTTTTGATAAATTGTCCTTTACGTTCTTCTAATACGGTTAAGACTATAGTTAATAATTCTTCTGTTTGCATGTTTTCCTGTGGTAACGATTAAACGTTGTTGTAATGGGGATAATCCCCCGAAATAGTTGTCTGTCCAAGTAAGTAGCCCATATCGTTGCGGTGCAATACGGCTATTGCCTAGCTGCTCCCTAATGATTTCACTTTACCGTGGTGTGATAAAGCTGATGCTGTTGAATGTATTCTATGACAGCATCAGGTAATAAAAAACTAGGATTTTGTTGTTGAGCAAACAGTGTGCGAATAGTGGTTGCTGAAATGGCTAATTGTGTCACGCTGTGGATATAGAGTTTGCCATGGGTACTTAGTGTTAAGTCATTGGCGTACTTAGCTAAGCGTTCTAAAAAAAAGGGTTGCATTAAGGGCAGGGGATTTTCTGGTCGCACCATGACGACGATATGCGCATAAGTAAATAATTGTTGCCACCGTGACCAGTTGGTTAATTGGCTGAAGGCATCAGTGCCAATAAATAATAACAAGGTTTCATCGACAAGTTCTTGTTTTAACGACTGCAAGCTGTCAACCATATACGAAGGGCCGGGGCGTTGCAACTCACGTTCATCGCAGATTAAGCCTGGGTGCTTAGCTATTGCCAGCTTTACCATGGCGGCGCGTTGTTGTGCTGACACGTCGGGCTGTTCACGATGAGGCGGGCAGGCGCTGGGCAGTAATCTAAGCTCAGCTAACTGAAAACTGTCTTTAACTTCAATGGCAACTCGTAAGTGACCAAAGTGTATGGGGTTAAACGTACCGCCTAAAATGCCAATCATTTATTGCCTAATATGACCATCACCTAACACCACAAACTTTACAGAGGTAAGACCATGTAAGCCTACCGGTCCACGTGCATGAAGTTTGTTGGTACTGATTCCGATTTCTGCACCTAAGCCGTATTCAAAACCGTCTGCAAAGCGTGTCGAGGCATTTACCATGACCGAGCTTGAATCAACTTCACGCAGAAAACGCCTAGCCAGCGTGTAATTTTCAGTCACGATTGCATCAGTATGTTGAGAGCCATAGTGGTTAATATGGGTGATGGCTTCGTCAATGTTTGCCACAATTCGGATGGATAAAATCGGTGCTAAGTATTCAGTATGCCAATCTTCTTCAGTGGCGCGTAGGCAGCTTGGCAGTAACGAGCAGGTTTTAGCACAGCCACGTAATTCAACACCTTTGTCCTGATAAATGCGGGCAAGTAAGGGCAATACCTGCGCGGCAATGGTACTGCCTAGCAATAAGGTTTCCATGGCATTACAAACGCCATAACGATGGGTTTTGGCATTATCAGCAATCGCTATGGCTTTGCTGATATCTGCTTGATCATCAATATACACGTGGCAAATACCGTCTAAATGTTTAATCACAGGAATGCTTGCATCTTTTGTTATGCGTTCAATTAAACTTTTCCCTCCGCGCGGGACAATTACATCAACATAATGCGATAAGGTAATTAATTCACCCACTGCTGCGCGATCTGGAGTGTTGACGATTTGCACTGCAGTAAGGGGTAATGGCGTACTCTGTATGCCTTTGTTAATGGCTGCGGCAATGGCTTGATTTGAATGAAACGCTTCTGAGCCACCACGCAAAATACAAGCATTACCAGATTTTAAACATAAGGCGGCCGCGTCAATGGTGACATTGGGGCGTGATTCATAAATAATGCCAATCACTCCTAAAGGTACGCGCATTTGTCCAACTTGAATGCCACTAGGACGATACTGTAAATTGCTTATTTCGCCAATTGGGTCTGGCAAAGCAGCGACTTGATGCAAGCCTTCAATCATCGTGTCAATGACTTTTGGGGTGAGGGTTAAGCGTTCTAATGATGGTGTATCTAAGCCTTGTTGCTCGCCTACGCTAAGGTCTTTTTGATTTTCAGTGCGTAACACTTCACGCTGCTGGTGAAGTACCTCAGCAATGGCTAATAGCGCTTGGTTTTTTATGCCTGTGTTGGCTTTGTTAAGGGCATAAGCGGCTTCCTTAGCGTGTTGTCCTAAGGTTTGCATATAGTGTTTAATGTTCATACGTTTATTTAAGTAATAATAAGTTAATTAGATGGGGTGAGTAGGGGTATGCTCGCACCCAAGCTGTGTTAGGGCAGGCAAACAGCACAGTGTTCACCTTACTTTTACTTGGCTTGATACGTAAGCGTCCAAATGGGTCGCGTTAAATTTCATTATAAAAATGAAAACAATTTTTACCCGCCGCTTTAGCTTTATACATAGCTTGGTCTGCCTGTTGAAGTAAGGTTTCAGTATCGATACTGATGGCTTCATTGGGCTGATAAAAACTCACCCCCAAACTAGCTGAGACAGTTAATAAGTAGTCTTTAAATTCAACAGGTTCTGAGGCTGCATGGAGTAAGCGCTCAAGAATAGGAAAGCAGTTTTTAGTGCTAATTACATTGGGTAATACGGCAATAAATTCATCGCCTCCTATCCTTGCTAAGGTGTCGCCTTCGCGTAAGGCATTTTTCATGCGGTCAGCCACAGTTATGAGTAATTGATCACCTGCGTCATGGCCATAATTATCGTTGATTGCTTTGAAACCATCTAAATCTAAATACACCAACGCTAATGATTGGGATAAGCGTTTTGCTTGTGATATTCCTTGCTCCAAACGGTCCGCTAATAAAATTCTGTTAGGTAAATTGGTGAGCGCGTCGTAATAGGCGAAGCGTACTAATCTTTGTTCGTTTTCATCAAATAGCTTGCGTTCGGTAATGTCAGCAATAAAGCCATGCCACAGTGTGGTGCCATCTTCTTCTCTTTCTGGTAAAGCATTTCCTTGAAACCAACGTTCGGTATCATTATTTAAAACAACCCGAAATTGATGCTGCCACACGGTTAAATCTCGTGCTGATTTAAGTATAGAGCGTTGGGTGTCGGAAAAGTCGTCTGGATGAACAACGGCTAAAAATTTACTGCCATCGTTACTTACTGCTTCTGGGCTAGTTTGATATAACTCACGTATGGCTTCGCTAGCAAAAGGAAGGCTTGAGCTACCATCAGGATATAAGCGATATTGATACACCAAGCCGGGCACGCGGCTAGCAATTTTTTGTAACCGTTCAAGTGCTTCCGTGCGCTGAGTTTCTAACAGTTTGCGTTCTGTAATGTCGATAGCTGAGCCTATAAAACCAATAAAATGACCCTGGGCATCAAGGCGTGGTGCGCCATTATTCGCTAACCATCGATAACTGTGATCGTGCCTTAGCATTCTAAATTCATGGGTAAACGGTGCGTGGTCATGGAACGCATTAACAAAACAAATAATAACGTTATTAATGTCCTCGGGATGAATATTTTTTTGCCATTGATGCCCTAATTCGTGTGCTAAGGTGTTGCCCGTAAAACTTAACCATAAGTTATTTACATAGAGCATCTGTTGATTATCGTCAGCAAGCCAAATTAATACTGGCGCGTTGTCTGCCATATTACGAAACCGACTTTCACTTTCTTTAAGTGCCTCTTCTGCCAAAATACGTTGGCTAATATCAACATGGGTAATAACTGCACCAGAAACATGGTGATGTATCATTGGGGTTGCTGTCATCAAAAACCAGCGTTATTGGTGTGGTGAATGACAAGGATATTCTTGACTAAAACAGGGTAAATCACCATTCAGCACTGCTTTAATACCATGAAAGGCTGTCATTTCATCAAATGTAGCGTGTTCTTTAAAAACAGCTAAATAATCCCAGCCTATATCTATGTGTTCGTTAATATAGGGTTTCTCGCGATGATTTTCTTGGGCAAAGCGTTGCCAGGGTTCATTCACTGCGGTAATTATGCCGTCTTTGTCTAATACAGCAATCTCAGCCGCCATTGAATTAAGAATCGCTTGTTTAAACTGTTCATTTTCAATGAGTGCGTTTTCGTGCGTTTTGATTTCGTAGGTAAGTTTTTGCGCAATTTCTTCGGCATGTTCTTGGGTAGTAAAGAGCGAGAACAGCAGTCCACAAATTAAACTGGTCAGGATTATGCCTGTGATGTAGGCCACACCTACAGTAAACGATTTATTATCGCCTAAAGGAATATTGGCTGAAAAAGTAATTAACCAATAGTGCTGATTGAAATTAATAATGCGCTGTTGGACATAATGGGTAAGAGATTCTGATTTAGGCGTGGAGTTTGGCTTACTGTGATAAAGCAACTGATCAGGCAAGGCGTGTTCACCATCATAGACATGTAACTCAATGGTTTTACCTTTTTCAGAAGTCCAATTTTCAAGAATACCCGCCATTAAATCATCCATGCGATAGGCACTGTAAACCCAGCCCATTAAGGCGTTATATTTATTTTCATGCGTAGTGAGTGGCATGGCTTTTTTATAGACGGGGACATACATTAAAACGCCAGCTTGAATATCGGTATCGGTTTCTTGTTGTAAGGTTACTTTTCCAGAAAGAGCGGCTTTGCCTGTTTCAGCCGCTTGATCCATGGCTTGTTTGCGCACTGCTTGTGCATACATATCATAACCAAAGGCACGTTGATTACGCGGTGTAAAGGGCTCAATGAAGACGATGGAGGTGTTTAAGTCACGCTTGCCAAGTGGGTGAACCTGATAATTTGGGTAGCCTTCGTGCTGAACTTGGGCAACATGGGCCGGTATGTTTGCATAAGGGATGATTTGTGCAAAACCAATACATTGTATGCCGTCAATATCTTGTTGAATTTTTAGGGCGTTAACATAGGCTTGCCATTCCGTGCGCTCAACAGTTTGTGAGGCGTCAAATAAAGCACTGCCACCACGTAAAATTAACGCATAACTGTTTAAACGTTCCTGAATTTTTAAGGTGACTTGATCATATTCTCCAGTGAGAATTTTGTGCATCTTTTGTTCGATGCTTTGTTTAATCGTATAACTAATAAAAATAGTGATAATTAAACCACAGATAAAAACCAGTGAGGCTAGGCTTATTTTTTCAGATAAATGATTATTTGCCATTGAATTGTCTCTTTTAAAAATAAGCCTGCACAGCTGTCTGCTGATGAAGTACAAGTTAGCTAGTCACTAAGAAGTAATCTTAATTTTAACTGGTTTTTTCGATGGCAAGGCTTAACTTTTTAAGGAGGACGGCAAGTGTGCCTTGATTCTTTAAAACAAAAGCTTTACCTTGCAAGCTGAGTTGTTTGCGTAGCTCGGGTTGTTTATACAGCATCAGTAGTGTATCGGTTAGTGCGGCAGTTTCAGTGCATTGGAGTGCGGCGTGTTGGGAAAGCGCATTAGTGGCTATTTCTTTAAAATTAGTCATGTAAGAACCAAATACCACAGGCACCTCGGCAATGAGTGCTTCTAAAAAATTGTGCCCACCAATCGGGACAAAGCTGCCACCAATTAAGGCACAATCGGCACTGTAATACAGCATTTTTAATTCACCTAGGGTATCCAAAAGAAATATGTCAGTTGCCGCTGAACATGGTTCGCCGCTGCGTCGAGTGATGACCTGTAAACCAAGCTGTTCCGCCTCTTTTTTAATTGTGGTAAAGCGTTCAGGATGCCTCGGGGCAAGCACTAATAATAATTCTGGAATTTGATTTTTTAAGACTTGATAGCTGCTACAGCACAATGCTTCTTCGCCAGGATGGGTGCTGGCACAGAGCCACACCCAGCGGTGTTTAAAAAGGGTGGCTTTTAGGTCACGTCCTTGCCCTAAATAGTGGTCTGGATTGCTGAGATCAAATTTTATATTACCTAAGGTTTCCACATGCTGAGGTATTGCACCTAAGGCAATAAAACGTTGTGAATCAAGTTCTGTTTGCGTTGCTATATGTGTAATTCCTGCTAGGGTTGGGCGCATTAATAACGCTAGGTTTTGGTAAGCACGAAAAGACTTTTCAGAGAGACGCGCGTTAATCAAATACAAAGGAATGGTATGCGTGGCGCAATAAGCAAATAAATTTGGCCAGATTTCGGTTTCTACGATAATGGCTAACTTAGGCTGGAAATGTCTCATAAAACGCTGAATGACATCAGGTAAGTCATAAGGTAAATAGACATGGCTCACACTGTCTGAGAGTACGGCATGAACGCGTTCAGACCCCGTTGGGGTGGTGGTGGTAACGAGCAACGTGTGGGCGGGATATAGGTCTTGTAAGTGTTTAATCAGTGGAAAAATAGCCTCAACTTCACCAACGGACACTGCATGTAGCCAAATAGTTTCTTTATGCGCTGAGCACGAATACACGCCAAAACGTTCAAGCCAGCGTTTTTTATAGGCGGGAGCTGCTAGGCTTTTAATAAATAATCTTACGATAATAAGGGGGGTAATCAGATAAAACACACAGGAATATAAGCAACGCATTAACTGAAACATCAAATAAAACCTACTAAGGTTAGTGTCAATAACGGCAAGTGCTGCGTTTAAATAGCTAAGCAGCCAATCTGATACTCAGATAAAGAATGTAATCAGTGTGGGTAATTCGTATCAGAATTGCTTGGTTTTGAGGCGGAAGCTTAGTTTTGAGACCGAATGCTTAGGCTATTTTCACAGCAATAAAAAAAATTATTTTGGGGCGGGGAGTATCTGCACTGTGACCAATTTAACACGGCACACGTTGCAAGGCTTAAGCTCAGGTTGTCCCGTGTTAAGAGGGGAGTCCTAAACGCCACGTAAAATAACAGTATTTTACGTGGCAAAGCACTTAAACTTCAGCGATTATTTGAATCGGCAATTTAAACGTTACGTCGGAGTGAATTGAAAGATCAATTTCAAATTCACCAAGGTGTCGAATAACACCATTAGGTAAACGAACTTCTTGTTTTTCAACTTTAATACCGGCAGCGGTAATGGCTTCTGCGATAGTATGCGTACCAATAGAACCAAATAATCTGCCTTCATCACCTGCTTTATGGGCGATAACAATGGCTAATTTACCAATTGCAGCCGCACGTTCTTGAGCAGCTTTTAATTTGTCTGCGGCTAATTTTTCTAATTCAACACGACGCTCTTCAAATTGAGCAATACGTTGAGCCGTTGCAGGAACTGCTTTATTTTGTGGAATTAAAAAATTTCTTCCGTAACCATTTTTGATAGAAACTTTATCACCCAAGTTACCTAGATTTGCTATTTTTTCAAGAAGTATGACTTCCATTTTAATGACCTCAGTTTGCCGGCAAATGCCGATGATGTTCGCCTAAGGCGATGGATTAATTAGATTTTGATTTTCGTAAGTTTAGCCACGCATCCAAGATACCAACCAGTGCAACCGGTATTAACGCATGTGGAATCAGAAAGAGTGTAATGTAAAACATGGGCACACTAAAGCGCGCCATTTTCATGCCTGCAAACAGTGTATGCACTACTGAAGACCCTATCACGCTGTATAAAACAAATAACAGAATGCTGGCATTCCAGGCGATTTCTTCAATAAGTTCTTGACTTAATGCAGCAACAGCAATGATACACAGACTGCCCAAGGCAAATTTTGGTTGCGTTGATAGCGATAAATATTCCTGTTTAAAACCACCAGGATTATATAAATTGGCTTGCCACCAACGGCCTAAAAATAACCCAAACAACAAGCTAAATACCGTACCTGCTGCCAAAATGCCTGTCATGTAATGTGCCATGGTGTTAACGGCAAGGGTTATATCTTCAATGGGTGCATTGGCATTAACAGGTAAAACCTGTGTTAATAATGACTGCCATTGGCTTGCAACATTGGGGTCATAAAGATAGTAAGCCACAACACTTATAATCCCAAACATGACAGCAATTTCTACGGCAAGAGATAAATGTCGACCTTCTCTTAAAATAATAGAAATTAACCAAACAGGTAGCCATAAGATTAATGCGTAGGCTAGGGCAAATTGGTAGTTGCCCATAAAAATAATACCCATGAGACCAGCTATTACGCTAGCACTTAGTAATACATACAGACCTTCTGCTGCGCCACGTCTTAACGTGACTAACGCGACGGTGGCAGAACTTACTATGCTGATAGGCGGCATAAGCAGAGATAGTAATGCTAAGGAAGTGGCGACTAACATCGCTTGAATTCTTCCTCGCATAATGTATTCTGCTAAAAATTTCATTGCTACCCCTCAATCAGAAGTTGTGTTATTTGTGTGCGTCGCAAAAAGGAAGTAACGCGACATAACGCGCACGTTTAATTGCAGTACAGATTTCACGTTGGTATTTTGCAGCGGTGCCAGTAATGCGGCTAGGGACGATTTTTCCTGTTTCAGTGATGTAATCACTTAACAAATCTAAATCTTTATAATCAATTTGAGTGCCGCCTTCGCTACTGAAACGGCAAAACTTTTTACGTCTAATATTACGAGCCATGAGATTTCCTTAACTAAATTTTTTGAGTTGTTATTTTAAAGCGAAAAAACAGACATTATTCTGGGCTAATGTCATCACTAGCGAGATCATCAACGCTGGCATCTAAGTCTAAGTCTACCTCTACCTCTTCTACAACGACAACTGCCGCCGCTGCAGCGCTAGCTAAGGCAGCATCTTTAATTGCCGCTTCTTTTGCTCTTGATTCAGCCAGTTTATTTTCTTCAGCCATTGACACGGCAATAATCGACGTTTCTGTGATGGCGTGTTTTTGTAATAACGTCATGCTACGTAAAATAGCATCATTGAAACGAAAGCTTGTTTCAAGTTCGGTTAAGGTTTCTTGATTGCACTCAACGTTTAGTAATACGTAATGTGCTTTGTGAACTTTTTTGATAGGGTAAGCTAATTGTCGGCGGCCCCAATCTTCAAGACGATGAATAGTGCCATTGCCGGTTTGAATAATTGATTGGTAGCGTTCAATCATGCCAGGAACCTGGGCACTTTGATCGGGATGAACTAAAAAAATGATTTCATAATGTCGCATTATTTATCCTTGTGGTTAAAGCCTTCCCTTACAAAAGGGTAAAGCAAGGAGGGGCGAAATGCCCCGATGAACCGCGCATTATATAGACTTAGTAAAATTTATCAAATACCTACAAGCAATAGATTAACAATTGTTCGTGCTTTATCAGCATGAGGGTGTTAACTGCGGTGGGTTTAAAAAGTAAGTTAAGCCCAATGATTACGGTTAAATACAGATATATTTAACCTATAAATGCACAGCAAAGCGAGAGAGTATGGGCTACGCTAATGGTTAGTGCAGCAGTAAACGTGTGCTGGATAAGAAGACTATTCTGAGCATTTAAAAAGTTGTTTTATAGTCTCTGCCACATGTTTTTATTTTTTTATCCTGCAATTTTGACTTATCATTCCAAGTAGCTGATAACAGATTATGCACATGTTCCTGGTTAAGGGTGTTTGATACTGTCTTCTTTTTTTGTTAAATATACTTTTTCTTAAACATATCACTTTATGAGAACTCGCGTTAAAATTTGCGGCTTTACTCGCGTAGAAGAAGCTGTGCAAGCAGCGTATTTGGGCGTGGATGCGATTGGTTTGGTGTTTTATCCACCCAGTCCACGTTGTGTTGATATTGCAACGGCGCTTGCAATTGTAAACGCGCTCCCTGCCTTTACCTCAGTAGTGGCTTTATTTGTAAATGAACAGGAAAAAAGAATACGCGATGTATTGACGCAGGTGCCAATTGATTGCATCCAATTCCATGGCGAGGAATCGCCAGCTGAATGCCGTCAATTTGGACATCGTTATATTAAAGCCATCGCCATGCGTGACCACACTGATCTTATGGCCTTAGCTGTTGACTATGCTGATGCCGATGGTTTATTAGTAGATACCTACCATCCAAATGTAAAAGGTGGGACAGGCCACACGTTTAATTGGGCATGTGTTCCTGCTACGGTCTCTTTACCCATTATTTTGGCTGGTGGCTTAACCTCTGACAATGTTGGAGAGGCAATTAAGTGCGTGCGTCCTTATGCAGTTGATGTAAGCAGTGGTGTTGAAAAAACCAAAGGGTTAAAAGATATAACAAAAATGACTGCGTTTTTAACCGCAGCTAACCTGATTTACTAAGTAAAATTTGGATACAATGACTATGACAGAAAAATATACAATGCCAGATAACCGTGGTCATTTTGGCCCTTATGGTGGAATGTTTGTGGCTGAAACCTTAATTCCTGCTTTGCAAGAGTTAAACGATGCGTATCAGCATTATTTAGAAGACCCAGACTTTATTGCTGAATTAGATGCTGATTTACAATATTACGTCGGTCGTCCCTCACCGTTGTACCATGCGGAACGGTGGAGTAAAGCCTTAGGTGGCGCGCAAATTTACTTAAAGCGTGAAGATTTAAATCATACTGGCTCACACAAAATAAATAATACGGTTGGGCAGGCATTATTGGCTAAACGTATGGGTAAGACTCGTATTATTGCTGAAACAGGCGCAGGACAACATGGCGTAGCCACAGCAACTGTGGCCGCGCGTTTAGGTTTGGAGTGTGTGGTGTACATGGGGGCAGTTGATGTTGCAAGGCAATCTCTTAATGTGTATCGGATGAAATTATTGGGGGCAACCGTAGTGGCTGTTGAATCTGGTTCCAAAACGCTTAAAGATGCCTTGAATGAAGCCTTGCGTGATTGGGTAACCAATGTCGACAACACGTTTTACATTATTGGTACTGTCGCTGGACCACATCCGTATCCTGCGATGGTGCGTGATTTTCAGGCAATAATCGGCCGTGAAACCAAGCAACAATGTTACGCCGCTACAGGTCGATTACCCGATGCGTTAGTGGCGTGTGTGGGGGGAGGGTCAAATGCCATTGGTTTATTTTATCCTTTCATTGATGATGCCTCTGTTAAAATGATCGGTGTTGAAGCTGCGGGTGATGGTGTGCTAACAGGACGACATTCGGCGCCTTTATGTGCCGGTCGTCCAGGCGTATTGCATGGTAATCGCACCTATTTAATGGCTGATGATGATGGTGAAATTATTGAAACGCATTCTATTTCAGCAGGGCTTGATTACCCAGGCGTTGGTCCTGAGCATGCTTGGTTAAAAGATATTGGCCGTGCTCATTACGTTAATATTACTGATGAGGAAGCATTGACTGGTTTTTATGCGTTAACGCGTATGGAAGGTATTATCCCTGCACTTGAATCCAGCCATGCGATGGCTTACACCATGAAATTAGCACCCACTATGAAGCAAGACGAAACAATCATTATTAATTTATCAGGGCGTGGCGATAAAGATATGCAAACAATGGCAAAACGTGAGGGCATTGAGTTATGAGTCGCTTAGCAAATACTTTCGAACACTTGGCAAAAACTGGTAGAAAGGCCTTGATTCCTTTCGTGACTGCAGGAGACCCTACACCTGAGTTCACCGTACCATTAATGCATGCTATGGTAGAGGCGGGTGTGGATATTATAGAATTAGGCGTGCCTTTTTCTGATCCAATGGCTGATGGCCCAGTAATTCAACGCGCAAGTGAACGAGCTTTAGCCCATAAAATGAGCTTAAAACGCACGCTTGTTATTGCAACAGAATTTAGAAAAACTAATCAGCACACGCCCATCGTCTTAATGGGATACTTAAACCCCATCGAAGCAATGGGCTATGAAGCCTTTGCTAACGCAGTACAATGTGCCGAAGTAGATGGTATTTTAACGGTAGATTTACCACCCGAAGAAGGTCAACAGTGTCGTGAATTATTACAAGCACGCGGCATTGATTCTATTTTTTTGCTAGCGCCCAATAGTAGCGAAGCACGTATCCAAAAAATGAGTGCGTTAGGCAGTGGCTACATTTACTATGTGTCTCTCAAAGGGGTAACAGGGGCAGGACACATTGATATAACGGATGTGGAAAATAAATTAAATCTTATTCGTGCTAATACAACATTACCGATTGCTATTGGCTTTGGTGTTAAAGATGCCGTCACAGCAAAACTAATTTCTGCTTTAGGTGATGGCGTGGTTGTGGGGAGTGCATTAATCAATAAAATAGAAGCCAATTTAACTGATGCAGAACGTGCTAAAAATGAAATATGTGAATGTTTGGTTGCCATGCGTACAGCCATGGATGAGCGGAGTTAATTTATGACAAGTTGGTTTGAAAAATTACGTCCCTCTATCATTAGAACGGACGCGACGATTAAAAAAGTTACAGTGCCCGAAGGTTTATGGAGCAAGTGTCCTAATTGCAGCGCAATTTTGTATAATTCCGAGTTAGAAAAAAACTTCAGTGTCTGTCCAAAATGTGAACATCACATGCGTATTTCTGCACGGACGCGCATAGATTTATTTTTGGACGAAGGTGAGCGAGAAGAAATTGGCAAAACCATCAAACCTATTGATCCCTTAAAGTTTAAAGACATAAAAAAATATAAAGAACGCATTACCTTGGCACAGAAACAATCAAAAGAAACAGATGCCTTAGTCGTGATGAAAGGGACGTTAAAGGGACAGCCTATTGTTGTCGCTGCGTTTGACTTCAATTTCATGGGTGGCTCAATGGGGTCGGTAGTGGGTGAACGGTTTGTGCGTGGCGTTAATAAAAGTGTTGAATTAACTATTCCTTTTATTGTCTTCACCGCTAGTGGTGGTGCCAGAATGCAGGAATCATTATTTTCTTTATTTCAAATGGCCAAAACCAGTGCTGCCTTAACGCGCTTAGCGAATGCTAGCATTCCTTACATTTCGTTTATGACCGATCCTACCATGGGCGGTGTGTCGGCCAGTTTGGCAATGTTAGGTGATATTAATATCGCAGAACCTAATGCCTTAATTGGTTTTGCAGGCCCTAGAGTCATTGAACAAACCGTACGTGAAAAATTACCAGAAGGCTTTCAGCGTAGTGAATTTTTGCTAGAACATGGCGCGATTGATATGATTGTAGACCGGCGCCAAATGCGCGATACCATTGCTTCAGTTTTATCATTGTTAACAAGCAGCCACGTCAGTCCGACTAACACAATGAGCACTGCGGAGTGCGCTTTGCCAGCAGAACAATCTGCTGTTGAAGCTGTGTAATAAATAAAACATTATCGCCACTATGCACTTTGATACATTAACGGGCTGGCTTAAATGGCAGGAAGGTTTTCATCCCTTAACCATTGATTTAGGCTTAGAACGCGTCAATGAAGTATTTACTGCGTTAAATCCGAATAAAATAAAGCCGTTAACGATCATTGTTGCAGGCACTAATGGCAAGGGTTCGTGTGTTGCGTATTTAGAAGCAATCTACATTGCCCAAGGTTATAAAGTGGGAGCTTACACCTCACCGCATATTTTAAAATACAATGAGCGGATTAAAATTAATGGTGCTCAAGTATCTGATGAAGATATTTGCGCAGCATTCTCCCGTATTGAAGAGGTTAGGTCAGATCATTCCTTAAGTTATTTTGAATTTGGTACTTTAGCGGCTATCGATATTTTTTGGCGAGCTAATTTAGATATTCAACTACTCGAAGTGGGTTTAGGAGGTCGTTTAGATGCGGTGAATATTATCGATGCTGATATCGCTATCATTAGCAGTATTGGTATTGATCATGTTAATTGGTTGGGTGCAACACGCGAAGCAATAGGTGCTGAAAAAGCAGGCGTTTTTAGGCCGCACGTGCCAGCCATTGTGGGCGACCCTCAGCCACCAGAGTCAGTATTAACTCACGCTAATCAAATCGGTGCAAAGTTGTATTGTTTGGGTAAGGAGTTTGGTTTTCATAAAACAACAGCAGCTGAAACATGGGCGTGGTGGATGGGCAATCGCGTGATTGAACACTTGCCAGCACCTAAATTAAAAGGCGAGCATCAATTTCGTAATGCCGCAGCGGTTATTTTAGCTACGCAGTTAATGGCTGAGCGTTTACCTATTACCCAACAAGCGTTGGATTTTGGTTTACAGCATGTAGAATTAGCTGGACGTTTTCAATTAATTCGTCGAGATAATCGTTTGGTATTATTAGACGTTGGTCATAACCCAGAAGCCGTTACCACCTTAGCCGCTTATTTGGCTGATTATTTTCCTAATCAACAGATTCATGCGGTGTTCGCTATGATGAAAGATAAAGACATCATTGGCGTGTTGAATATTATGAAACCTAGAGTAAAACATTGGTTTTTTTCTCCCTTAACCAATGCCAGAGCTAGCGTGGAATCCTCTATGCGAGAGTTTTTTTTACAGCTGAATATGACCAACGTGTCCTTTGGATTTAATAATTTTACTGAAGCATTTGAAGCAGCAAAAAGTCAAACGCAAGCAGACGATGTGATTTTGGTTTTTGGTTCTTTCTTTTTAATATCTGATTGTTTACATGAATTTGAAAAAGGCGAAATAACACAATGAATGAAGAACTCAGACAACGAATTATTGGTGCAGTAGTGGTCACTGCATTAGCGGCAATCTTTGTACCGATGATTTTTGATGATCCAGTGGATAGCCAAGACCAATTGGTCAGTGCATTGCCTATCCCCGCCGAACCAAGCATTACCATTGAAGACACTGAGCAAGTGCAAGCAACACCCGAACCAACACAAAATTCAGAAAATACCGCAGCAGCTGATAGTGTTAATCAAGATGTGTTATCACAGGATGAATTAGACGCCGAAGCACCTGCGGAAGAACTTCAGGAGCAACTCGTCGAGCCTGTTGCCACCCAAAAAAAACCGTCAGCAAAGCATACCGTTAACGATGCAGTTCAAGAAGATGTCGCTCAAGACGAGGCCGATTTTAGCGAAGACACTGCTTCAATAGATGAATCTAAACCGTTGCTTAAAAAAGCAGTCACCAAAGCTGAGTCCGTAAGCACTAAAAAACCAGCCAGCGCCAAGCCCTCGTCAACTCAGCATAAAACGGTAGAAATTGTATCAGTTCAAAAATTACCACCCGTCACGCAAAAAAGCAAAGCAGAGCCTTCGCGTTGGTTTTTACAAGCAGGTAGTTTTAGTAAAAAAGAAAATGCCGTCATGCTTACAGACTCCTTACGTAAACAAGGTTTTCCAGTGTTATTAGAAACCATTCAAGTAGATGGGCAAGGGACTTTTTACCGTTTGAAAGTGGGGCCAGAGCTTGATAAAAAACGCGCTGATAGCATGAAAGCAAAATTAGATAAACAAAATATTCATTCACTCCTGATTGCTGAATAAGTGCGTACAGATTATAAAAACTTATGATTTGGATAGACTATGTTTTTTTTGTGATAGTCGCTATCCATGCTATGTCTGGGTTTATCGAAGGTATTAGTCAAAAAGCCTATGCATTACTCACAGGTGTTATTGCCTGTGTTGTAGGGCTTGGCTTTGCTGGAGATTTACGTTTTTTGTTACATCCCATTTTAAAAGACCCTAGCCTCTTATTGCCAGCAGGTTTTTTAAGTTTAGGTTTACTCACCACAATAATTGCTGCCTGCATTAAATTATTGTTAGGTGATTTTCTTAAAAAACACGAGCTAAGGCTTTGGGAACGCTTTGCAGGTATGGGCATAGGTTTCGTCATGGGTTTGTTATGGACTTGTGTATTGGTATTAGTGGCGGGGTTAACAGATTTACCTCCTCATGCTCCTTGGTGGAAACAGTCAGAAAGTATTCCATTTTTTCAAACGTTTGTGCAAAATTTACACAAGCATTTCCCTTCCGATGTGACAAATAATGTTCATTTTCGCTAACAACATGAATAGGTTAATTTAATGTGTGGTATTGCTGCTATCGTTTCACATCAAGCTGTTAATCAAGAGCTTTATGATGCCCTCACTGTCTTACAACATCGAGGTCAAGATGCTGCGGGCATCGTAACCTGTGAACAGGGGCGCTTGCATTTACGAAAAGATACAGGCTTAGTTCGTGACGTATTTACTAATGCGCACATGATGAAATTAAAAGGCAACATGGGTATCGCTCATGTCCGTTACCCAACTGCTGGATGTACAAGTTCTGCTGAAGCACAACCGTTTTATGTCAACTCTCCGTTTGGTTTAACCTTGGCACATAATGGTAATCTAACCAATAGTCATGAATTAAAAGAAGCGTTATTTGTTCAAGATCAACGCCATATTAATACCGATTCAGATTCAGAAATTTTATTAAACGTTTTCGCGCATGAATTACAAAGCTTAGGAAAATTACATTTATCCGTTGACGATATATTCAATGCAGTGTCTGGCGTTCATCAACGCTGCCGTGGTTCGTATGCGGCGGTGATTATGATTGCTGGTGTAGGCATTTTAGGTTTTAGAGACCCGCATGGCATACGCCCTGTCGTTTTTGGTGAGCGTAAAACAGAGCAGGGCACCGATTTAATGATTGCCTCTGAAAGTGTTGCTTTAGATGTCATTGGTTTTCAATTAATTCGTGATATCGCCCCGGGAGAAGCTATTTTTATCGAAGAATCGGGCACCTTGCATACACAACAATGCGCAACAGCTATTGATCATTGTCCGTGTATTTTTGAATACGTTTATTTTGCTCGTCCAGATTCAATTATCGATAATATTTCTGTCTATAAAGCGCGTTTGCGTATGGGTAAAAAATTAGCAGAAAAAATTCAACAGATTTGGCAAGATCATGATATCGATGTCGTCATTCCCATTCCCGACACCAGCCGTACTTCTGCGTTACAAATCGCCACGATTTTAAAGTTAAAATTTAGCGAAGGCTTTATGAAAAATCGCTATATTGGTCGCACCTTTATTATGCCAGGACAGAAAATGCGCGAAAAATCTGTTCGTCAAAAACTCAATGCAATTGGACTAGAGTTTGAAGGTAAAAACGTCTTGTTGGTTGATGATTCAATTGTTCGTGGCACAACTTCGGCGCAAATCATTCAAATGGCAAGGGATGCAGGCGCAAAAAAAGTGTATTTTGCCTCAGCTGCACCGCCAGTTCGTTATCCCAATGTGTATGGTATTGATATGCCAGCCGCTCATGAATTAATTGCCCACGGTCGTTCTGAAGAAGATGTGCGCGTTGAAATTGGTGCAGATTATCTAATCTATCAAGATCTTGACGATTTAATTGAAGCCGTTCGTAAAGCTAATCCCAGCATTAAACATTTTGATACCTCTTGTTTTAGTAACGAATACATTACGGGCGACATTGATGCACAGTATCTTGAGAAAATAGAAAGTTTGCGTAATGATGCCGCCCGTGGCGAAGGTTCAACGGGCAATTTTATTATTGAAATGCAAAATTGTGATTAATTCCTTTTTTATCCATAACACTCGCTTCCCATTATGAATGACATTAATTGGTTAGATTATTCGCCTGAAACACAAGCCATTCGGGCGGGGCACACGCGCACTCAAGAAGATGAGCATAGCATCCCAATTTTTACTACCTCTAGTTATGTCTTTAAAAGTGCCGAAGATGCTGCGCTACGCTTTACCGGTCAACGATCAGGCAATATTTACTCACGATTTACCAATCCTACCGTCACGGCTTTTCAAGAACGCTTAGCCTTAATGGAGCAGGGAGAGCGTTGTCTTGCCTTTGCCTCAGGCATGGCTGCGATAATGGCTGTTGGTATGGGCTTATTAAAAGCGGGTGATCATGTTGTATGCTCACGCAGTGTGTTTGGTAATACCGTACTATTGTTCCAAAATTATTTTGGTAAATTTGGCGTAAGCACTGATTTTGTTGAGTTAACAGATTTCTCTGCATGGTCAGCAGCCATACAACCCACGACACGGTTCTTATTTTTAGAAACCCCTTCTAATCCCTTAACGGAAATTGCTGACATCAAAGCATTAGCTGAATTAGCGCATGCCCATGACTGTTTATTAGTGGTCGATAATTGTTTTTGTACACCAGCCTTGCAAAAACCCTTATCTTTGGGTGCAGATATTGTTGTCCATTCTGCCACTAAATATTTAGACGGGCAGGGACGTTGTGTTGGGGGCGCTGTCGTGAGCTCTCATGAAATTATAGAAAAGTCTATATACCCATTTTTGCGCACAGGGGGCGCAACCATGAGTCCATTTAATGCTTGGGTTTTCTTGTCAGGCTTAGAAACGTTAGCGATAAGAATGAAAGCACATTGCGATAATGCCGCCAACATAGCTCACTGGTTAACTAAGCAATCCCAGATTACAAAAGTACATTACCCAGGCTTAACGAGCCATGCACAACATACCTTAGCCACGCAACAACAAAGCCAGTTTGGTGGCATTGTCAGTTTTGAATTGGCAGGTGGAAAAGAGGCGGCATGGCAACTCATTGATGCCACAAAAATACTCTCTATCACTGCTAATTTAGGCGATGTTAAATCAACCATTACGCATCCTGCAAGTACCACACATGCTCGATTAACACCCGAGCAGCGCTTAGCCGCTGGCATTAGCGATGGTTTAGTGCGTGTTTCTGTAGGCTTGGAAAATAGTGAAGATATAAAAAAAGACTTATCAGAGGCGTGGTAGAAAGTTAGCTACCAACTCAATGTAGAACACAGGTTTTCTCATCAACAAGGTTCACCTGAGCGTTGCCTCAGGACGAACGATCAAGCCTTTTTGAGTGCTCAATGTTAACTTAGTAGTCTGAAATACCCGTAATAACGGTGTTGGCAATATTGTGAAATATCGTGGTGTGGATTGCACATCGCACGTAACCTACGCGACATCTTTATGCTTACAAGCAGCCTGTAGGGTGGGCAACGTTATTTATCCCCACCCTACAGAACTTAGTTTAATTTAAGGTGATGTTTTTTTAAGCCTCACCATCCACTGGCATGGTGGTTAATTTCCAGATATCACGATTGTATTCTTGGATTGTTCGATCAGTTGAAAATTTACCACTTGCCGCACAGTTTAAAATGCTCATTCGTAGCCATTTATCACGATCTTGAAAAGCCGCTTCAACACGTTTTTGTGCTTCAACATAACTTCTAAAATCAGCAATTGTCATCCAAGAATCATCAGAGCTTTTAAGAGAAGCAATGATTGAATCAAAAATTCCAGGTTCAAATTGGTTAAAATGCCCATCTTCTAACAACAGCATCACGCGCTGTAAGCTACTGTCCTTGCTGATGATAGCCATAGGGTCATAATGTGGACGCAGTGCAGCGACCTCTTCTTCAGTTAAACCAAATAAAAAGAAATTATCGTCGCCGACTTCTTCGCGTATTTCCATATTTGCGCCGTCTAAGGTGCCAATCGTTAACGCGCCATTCATCATAAACTTCATGTTACCCGTACCTGATGCTTCTTTACCTGCTGTGGAAATTTGCTCAGATAAATCGGCACCCGGACAAATTTTTTCCATCGCAGACACCCTATAATTGGGTAAAAAGACTAATTTTAATTTATTACCCACATCAGGATCATGGTTGATCACATTCGCCACATTATTAATAAGCTTAATGATACGCTTCGCCATGAAATACCCAGGCGCGGCCTTACCGCCTATTAAGACACAGCGGTTTGTCCAATTTGCGGTATCACCTTGCTTAATTCGATCATATAAATGAATAACATGCAGGACGTTTAATAGCTGACGTTTGTACTCATGAATACGTTTTACTTGAATGTCAAAGATGGCATCTATTGACAAATCCACCCCAAGCTCTTGTTTTTTATAACTTATTAAACGTTTTTTAGCATGTTGATGAACGTCATGCCATTGTTCACGGAAGTTGGCGTCCTCAGCAAAGGGCTTTAATTTAGTTAACAGTGATAAATTAGTTAACCAACCGTCACCAATTGTGTTGGTAATTAATTCAGCTAACTCTGGATTACAGGCCGCAAGCCAACGACGTGGCGTTACTCCATTGGTTTTGTTATTGAATTTCTCTGGCCATAGCTCGTAAAAATTACGAAATAAACCTTGTTGCAATAATTTAGAATGCAACTCCGCTACGCCATTTACTGAAAAACTACCTACAATAGCCAAATATGCCATTCTGACGTGTTGTTCATGCCCCTCTTCAATTAACGACATTGCTCGCAGACGCTCTTTATCACCTGGATAATGCGCCGAAACTTCAGCTAAGAAATGGGCATTAATTTCAAAAATAATATCCATAATGCGTGGCAATAATTGCTTAATTAAGACCACCGACCACCGTTCTAAGGCTTCGGGCAATAAGGTATGATTTGTGTAAGCCATGGTGTTTTTAGTGATTTCCCACGCATCATGCCACGACATATCATGCTCATCCATTAATAAGCGCATTAATTCTGCCACGGCAATACTGGGATGCGTATCATTTAATTGAAAGCAATTTTTCGCTGCAAACTTAGTGAAATCATGACCATGTTTGCCTATCCATGAATCTAATACATCTTGTAAACTTGCCGAAGTTAAGAAATATTGCTGACGTAAACGCAACACTTTGCCGTTTTCATTGGCATCGTTTGGATACAACACCATGGTAATATTTTCAGCCGTATTTTTAGCTGCCACGGCTTCGGCATAATCACCTGCGTTAAAATCTTGCAAATCAAACTCTTCAGTGGCTCCCGCTTTCCATAAACGCAAGGTATTTACCGTACCATTTTGGTAACCTGGTACTGGAATATCATAAGGAATTGCTAGCACATCATGCGTATCTACCCACGATATTTTTTTATTACCGTTTTTATCTGTATGCGTCTCTGTACGCCCACAAAATTTAATACGTTGCGTGTATTCACTGCGCTCGATTTCCCAAATATTACCATTACGTAACCAATGGTCAGGCTTTTCTACCTGCTCGCCATTACAAATATCTTGACAGAACATGCCGTATTCATAACGCAAACCATAGCCAGTGACGGGCAACTGCAACGTAGCACAACTATCAATAAAACAAGCGGCTAAGCGACCTAAGCCACCATTACCTAAGCCTGCATCAGATTCACTTTCTAGCAATTCTTCTAAATCCAATCCTAAGTCGTACATCATTTTGTTAACCGTATCATTTAGCCCTAAATTTAACATGGCGTTACTTAAGGTTCGCCCCATTAAAAATTCCATAGATAAATAATACGCACGCTTACAATCCGTATTTTTATAGATGGTATAGGTTTTTTTCCAGCGTTCAATGAGACGATCACTGATGGCTAAGGATAAGGCTTGGTACGCATAATGAGGCGAACGACACGCTTCATCACGACCTAAGCGATGCCCATAATAGCGTTTAAAATCAGCAGTTAAATGTGCTTCATCCATACCTAATTCAGGTAAAACGGTGATGTCTGCACTAGGATGGCTTGTTTTGAAAGTTCTATTTGTCATAGTTATGTTTTCGTAAACTAAAAAGAAAAAAGGAGTGAATAAAAAAAATTAGGTTAATTGTCGATATTTTCCTGAAAAATACAGCAGAGGTTGCCCTGTGCTAACGACCGTATTGACAACTTCAGCAATAAGAATCCAATGGGTTCCGGCGCGGACTTTATTCACCACTTGGCATTCTAAGACCATCAATGCGTCAGATAAAATCGGTACGCCTGTGGTGCCCACTTGCCAAGCAACATTGGCAAAACGTTGTTGTTGACTCGCGCCGCCAGCAAACTCGTTTGATACCGCTTCTTGCGCTTCGGTTAAGACATTCACCGCAAAGTATTGCGTAGTTTGAATCGTGTCACCGGTTTCGGCCTTCTCATTAAGGCACACTAAAATTTGTGGTGGCTCAACAGATACGCTGGAAAAAGCCGTCACTGTCATGCCTTGATTACCCTCTGTTTTTGAATGTGTAGTCACTACCGCTACACTACTTCCCCATAATTGCAATGCTTGTTTAAAGTCTTCAGCACTTACTGTCATATTATGCTCACCTATAATTGAAATTTATTTACTTAACTGATGTTACGCAGACCTTCACTGCGGCTTGAAAACAACGTGTAATGAGTCGCTATCGCGACGGATTGTTAATCGGGTTCTCGCACCCGAAGGTGAGATACTTTCTTTTGCGCCGCCAAAAGAAAGTATCCAAAGAAAAAGCGGCCCGGTCGCCGCTCATGTCTTGCGCTCCTCGCATTTGTCGGGGGGAGGCAGAATGGGCTCCCTGCCCATCTGCCTCCGTGCGGCATCCTTGCCGCACCCCTTTATGCCCTGCGGGTATTCGGGCTATTCCCGACAAAGGCGGCGGTGCTCGACGCGGCAAACGGGAGAAAAATACGTTACTGCGTAACATCAGCACCTAACAAAAAAGGCCGCATAATGCGGCCTTTTTTGTTGAAATCGAATAGATCTCAATGGCTAAAATTAGCCACGGTCATTGCTGTCAAGCTTAAATGGCGCAATGGTTTGTGGGACGAAGTTAGGTAGATCGGCTTCATCAATGGTAAAGACGAAAAATTGATTAGGGTTGGCGACACCATTGACGCTAGGTAAGAAGTCATTGTCATTGGCAATGAACAAGGTGTGTTTAGTGACACCACCAACAACCAAGTCAGGGCCAAAAGCGACGCCTTCAAGTTTGGCTGGGATATTGTCTGATGTGATGCCATTTGCGTTCAATTTTGCAACTACATCCAAGAATTCCGTTTTGCTGACCAGTGGTGTGGTTGAGCCAATAGTGGGTGTGCTGATTTCAGTGGCGCCACTCAGGTCGATTTTAAACAATTTTTTGACAACGGCTGGTGTGCCGTCACCCAAGCCAGCACCGTCACGTTCATCAACCAAAAACTCATGGTCGTTAATCGCCAAGATGTCACTGATGCTTGAACCATCGGTCAATTTATAGGCGTATTCATGGGTTGCGCCTGAAGCAATATCAATGGTGATAATACGGACATATTTCTTAGTGTCTTGGATCAGGTTTTGTTGCATCATGCCGACGAGGGTTGTGCCGTCTGGCGTAATGGCTAATGCTTCCATCCCTTTATTGGCGATCCTGCCTGATGTGTTTCCGGAAATTTCGGTATCACCCATGGCGTTTAAATTGGTGATGGTGTAATAACTTGGCAATTTGAACGTTTTTATACGGTTGCCACCCGTACGGTCAAATTGATAGACATAAGGGCCATATTCATCGGTAATGAAAACACTTTTACCATCTTTTGCCACGCGGATGCCTTCTGGGTCAAGACGGCCATTCAATGGGTTGGTGGATTTACCGCTTGCCTTAAAATTGTCAGAACGGCCTGAGAAATAATATTTTTTGCTGTTGTTTAATGCAGGTGCGCCATTAGTGCCGTAAATCAAGGCTTGCTTGCTTGATAACAAGGTGGTGGCGGTCAATTGTGGGGATAATATGTAAGGCAATGAACCTACCGTCAATGCGTCATAATCAGGATTGGCCGCCAAAGCCAAGTTAAAGGTTTGGAAACGGTTAATGTAGGAGACCGTGTCATCAACATTTGGATTATAGGCAACGGCATTTGGGCCACGGTCAGGAATCGTGATGAACGTGTTGCCACCAGCATAGGCCAGTCCAGAAGCTATACCACCAAGCATATTGCCTGGGGTGCCGTTTTCTAAAACGTCGGAAGTTCTGGGCGAAAGGTCTTGATAAGCCCCATTAACTTGCCCGATGGCGATCAAATTAACATCGGCTTGTGCCACAGGGGCGGCGATCAATAGCGGTAACAAAAAGGGCAGAATTTTTTTGGTCATTAGTAAAGTCCCAATGGTTGATTTATAGGGTTGTGCTGTAAAGCCCAACGATTATCACCAATGATTGTTACTAAAATGTGAACGGCTGCACAAAAAGCAGAAAATCGTTTAAGGAAGGGACAAAAAATGAGGTGAAAAGTGTCGCTATCGCGACGGTTTGTTAATCGGGTTCTCGCACCCGACGGCGAGATACTTTCTTTTGCGCCGCCAAAAGAAAGTATCCAAAGAAAAGGCGACCCAGTTGCCGCTTCATCCTTGCGCTCCTCGATTTTGCCTGGGGTCTGCAAAGAGGTCTTCCTGTCCTCCTGCTGACGCACGGCGCGGCAAACGGGAAGCAAAACACGTTACTGCGTAATGTCAGTTACTTGATACTGTGTCTTAAAAGTATAACACTGATATTAATTACCATAAGGTTTAGGCGTTAATACCAGCAATGCTGATTATGGCTGGATGCTTGGGATGTCGTGCCCTAAGGAAAAGATCAAACTCGTGTAGAGGCACGATTTATCGCGTTTCTATACCACGCCACAATTTGTGTATTAATCATTACTATAAGCTTGATTTAACAAGCATAAAATTAGTTACTAGCACCGCCAGATAAAACGTTTAACACGGTACTCAATAAAAAATTTCACGCCCTTATTTTTAAGTGTCTGATATTCCGTTACACTTAAACCCTGATACCCTTAATAATAAAAAAGTACACGCCCAGATCACCCCAACCTCAACGCTACTTTACCCGTTAATTTATAACAGACAATTTATCATCCGATTAAACCTTATCCCCTGTTTACATTCATCACTTTTTTATCACTTAGGAGAAAAACCATGTACACCATTACATTAATCAAAGGCGACGGCATTGGTCCATCAATTATGGATGCTGCGGTTAAGGTTATCAACGCAACCGGTGTTGCTATTCAATGGGAAGAGGCCTATGCAGGATTAACCGCATTTGAGCAATCTGGTAACCCCTTACCTGAAGAAACACTCGCATCATTTGATAAAAACCGTATTGCTTTTAAAGGCCCTTTAACAACCGTTGTGGGCAGTGGTTTTCGCAGTATAAACGTTGCCTTACGTCAGCAATATGATTTATACGCGAATGTCCGACCAGCCAAAAGCTGGGCTGGAGTTAAAACGCGTTATGACAACGTTGATATTGTTATCGTCAGAGAAAACACCGAAGGCTTATATGCAGGCTTAGAGCATTACCTAACCCCTAAAAAAGACATCGCCGAAAGTATTGCTGTCGTCACGCGTTCAGCTTCAGAACGTATTATTCATTATGCGTTTAAATATGCCCAAGATAATCAACGCAAAAAAGTCACTGTTTGCCACAAAGCTAACATCTTAAAATACACACAAGGTTTATTTTTAGATATTGCCAGAGAAATTGCACCGCATTATCCAGACATTCAATTTGATGAAAAAATCATCGATGCGTCCTGTATGCACTTAGTGATGAACCCTCAACAATTTGATGTCATTGTCTGCACCAATATGTTTGGCGACATTTTATCAGACTTAACCGCTGGTTTGGTGGGTGGCTTGGGGCTTATTCCTGGTGCCAACATTGGTGCTGACGCGGCGTTATTTGAAGCCGTGCATGGCAGTGCACCTGATATTGCAGGCAAAAATATCGCCAATCCAACAGCAGTGATTATGGCGGGTGCCATGATGCTGGCGCATTTAGGTGAAACAGAAGCAGCACAACGTGTTGTCACAGCGGTAGAAACAGTGATTAACGAAGGCCTGCACGTCACCGCTGATTTAAACCCGAACAGCACAGCAGGGACTATTGAAATGGGTGAGGCCATCGCTAACGCCGTTGCTGCCGCCTAAGCTAAGAGCATTACTCAGAAGTCCATTCGTTACTGACGCTATTGCCAGCCCAACGATGGACTTCAGAGTTTTAGCGTGCATTAACGACAGAGACTGTGAAAGTATTATGAAAACAACACAAAAACAACTTTTTAATTTTGTAAGTCATTGTTTTTATATAATGT
>QYQN01000024.1 GCA_007280895.1 Methylococcaceae bacterium | reverse complement strand
GGCTTTAGCCTCGAATTCGAGGCTAAAGCCTCTCCCACATAAATATTTTCACAGTCTCGTGAGCATAACCACTGGTTTTTTTGTACTGATAATGTTATGTAGCATTGTTTAACGTAAGTATTATTTTTTGATTAGTTAATGAAAAAACTGCTTGCTGAGGGTGAGATTTCTTCACGCGGCGTTGCGATTAAACATCCATTTAGAGCGTGCTCAGCTTATTTACACATCATACGATAATAATTATCCCTGCCTGTAATTGTACGCACGTTAAGCATAACTATTTCCCAAAAAAAACTATCGTGGCATAAGGTTTCTATACTCAGTCAAGATTAATTTATCAGTTCGTGAACTTTTCAGTATTTACTCTGCCTTACTGGGTAGTCATAACTTGGCAATACGTGATGACGCTTTATCAATAAGCTGAAATGCACCGCTCATCCTGCTGTTATCCCTTAATAACACTTTTTGGTCGGCAGTAGTTCAGACGCTATTTACCAAAAAATGCCCACCATGGCTTCGCCTCTTCCATGCAGAAGTCTATGTTTAAGTGGGTTGTTTACACTCTTCTTCTCAACAATGACACGTTTATGAATGACATAATGACGAAC
Source organism: Methylococcaceae bacterium (assembly GCA_007280895.1). Lineage (GTDB taxonomy): Bacteria > Pseudomonadota > Gammaproteobacteria > Methylococcales > Methylomonadaceae > Methylovulum. The sequence goes on along the minus strand of QYQN01000024.1, from coordinate 20,827 downwards.
ACGTTACCCAAAACTGGTTTTGCTGGTTTAAAAGATAACTGGCGTAATGATTTATTAGCAGGATTTTTAGTTTTTTTAATTGCCATGCCCTTATGTTTGGGCATTTCAATGGCCTCGGGCTTTCCACCCTCCGCTGGCATTATTACCGCGATTATTGGCGGTGTTCTCGTATCAAGAATTAGTGGCTCTTTTGTCACCATCAACGGCCCTGCTGCGGGCTTAATTGTCGTCGTGTTAGGTGCAGTACAAGCCTTGGGCGAAGGCGATGCGATGGCGGGGTATCGTTACACCTTAGCCGCGATTGTGGTCGCTAGTGTCTTTCAAATAATCATGGGCTTTGTTAAAGCGGGACGCTTAAGCTCCTTCTTTCCTGCCTCGATAGTGCATGGCATGTTGGCCGCTATCGGGATTATTATTATGGCGAAACAAATTCATGTGGTATTAGGTTATGCGCCTGCAAAAGGTAGCAGTTTACTTAGCACTATTGCTCAAATACCAAACAGTATCATTAATTTAAACCCTGAAATTGCAATTATTGGGTTGACTGGTTTAGCCATTTTAATCATCTGGTCAATGCTTAAAAACCCCTTCTTAAAAATGATTCCAGCCCCGTTAATTGTTGTGTTGGTGGGTATTGGCTTAGGGCGTTATTTTGATTTAGACCATGAACACATGTACTTATTTTTACCTGACGCACACTTTTTACCCCATCATGAAGCCACCATTGGCCCGGCCTTTTTAGTGGCCATCTCTGAAGACTTTATGTCGAGCTTTTATTTTCCCGATTTTTCTAAAGCCTTCACGGTGGAATTTTGGGAAGCCGTGGTCAGTATTTGTTTAGTGGGCAGTTTAGAAAGTTTATTAAGTACCATGGCCGTTGATAAATTAGATTCATTTAAACGCCACGCTAATTTAGATAAAGATTTAACTGCGGTGGGCGCTGGTAACTTACTTTGCGGTTTGATTGGTGGTTTACCTATGATTGCTGAAATAGTAAGAAGCTCTGCCAATGTCAATAATGGCGCCCGCACTAGCTGGGCTAACTTCTTTCATGGCGTTTTATTATTAATCTTTGTCGCGTTGTTTCCGCGCTTGATTCACAGTATTCCATTAGCGGCCTTAGCTTCATTATTAGTTTTTACTGGCTTTCGCTTAGCCTCACCCAAAGAGTTTGGCAAAGTCTTGAGCTTGGGCAAAGATCAATTATTATTATTTTTAATTACTATCGTGGGTGTGATTGCCACGGATTTATTACTTGGTGTGGTCATTGGAATTATCACTAAATTCGCTTTACATAGCTTTCGCGGCGTTAAAATCACTAATTTATTTTCCATGGTTTTTGAACTTACCCCGCAACCAGACGATAGCACCTTAATTACTATTCATGGCGCGGCTGTATTTTCTAATATGTTGGCATTGAAAACCGCGATACAAGCTATCGATCCTAAAAAAACCATTATTTTTCAATTAAATGATACGTTTTTTATCGATCATACCGTCATGGAATTTTTTCATGACTGCCAACACAATGCTGAAAAACATGGTGGGCAATGTGACTTCATTGGTTTGGAATATCACGAAGCCTTTGCCGATCACCCGTTAGCGGCGCGTCGTATCAAGCCCCATTTAGCTTAACCCTTATTGAGCCTAACATTATGACGGTTAACCCAGGCAAAGATAAGCAGGAATCACCTCCTTTTGATTTAAATCATGCCATTGAACATTGTGCGCATTGGTTACCTATCCAAGGGCCTATTAAAGACTTTGTTCATCACAATACTTTACACAGTGTCCAACACCATCCTTTTCACCAAGGCGTAGCCATTGCTGCACGGATTTATGGTGCGCGAAGTTACTTAACGGCAAAAGATTACCAAACGCTTTATCAAGACGGTCGCATTACCGAGGCAGCCATTGATTGGGCAATCAAACAGTCTGCCAATCCTACGGTGGAGGCGACAAAATTACGTGCGAGTTTATTTGTTACGGATAACTGCGAACATTATCCACCCACGTCCTTGGCTCAACATGGCATTCGTAACCACTGGTTAAGTACGCTAGAGATTGACTTAAATTCTCTGATGCGCCCCATCATGTTTCGTTTATTAGGTAATTTTTTAGATCAAGGTATTAGTCGTTGGACCTTAGCGAAAGACAATGAATCCTTTTGGTCGTGTATTTGGCGCTTAAGTCAAAATAGCTTCATTCCTTTGTATCCGTTTGATGATGACTTTGCTAAACAAGGTCTACACCAAACGCCAGACGAAGCGATTATGCTTTGTTTGCAACGTTTAGTGGGAAAAGAAGAGTTATACGAACAATATTTATTAGAATTATTACTCACCCATCCTGGCTGGTCTGGAATGGTGCGCTTAATTGAACTAACGCCGTTGGCCTTGTTAGAGCCAAGAATTATTTCCTTAAAAGAAGCGCTTGCGGTTGAGTTATTAGCAGAGGTAGCGCTATTACGTAAAAAATTTGGTCAGGATTTTATTAACATAGCCCAACTTGGGCATACTAAAGAGCTTCCTTTATTAAAGGACTATGAAACTAAAATCCATATTCCCTTAAACTTAAAAATTTGGCATGAAGCCATGGAGTTTTCCTTACATTCAGAGCTGTTATTAGCCCTAGCCACACAAAACACACCGACACCACGCATTCATCCGCCCAGCATACAAGCCTTATTTTGCATCGATGACCGTGAATGTTCGCTACGCCGTTACTTAGAAAACAGTCATCCAGACATCGAAACCTTTGGTGCGGCTGGTTTTTTTGGCATTGATTTCTTATTTCAAGGCTTTGATGATGCCTACCCTGTTGCGCAATGCCCCGCTATTTTAAAACCTAAACATCTCATTAAAGAATCACCAATTGCTATTGAAACGGTTAAAAAAAATAAACTCACTGCGGGCTTATCAGATTTACATATCAAGCCACATTCCTTATTTAGAGGCTGGTTATACACACAAATAGTTGGTATTGGTTATGCTGCGCGTATGCTGTGGGATGTTTTTCGCCCCAACTCACAATTACTGAAAATTAAAAAATTAAGTGAAGTGCAAGCACATACACAATTACATTTATTGCGTGAACATGATGAACCTACGGAAGACGGTAAATTATTAGGCTTCACTTTTACCGAAATGGCTGACAAAATCGAAAAACAATTACGCACAATTGGTTTAACCACGCACTTTGCACCCTTAATTGTGATTGTCGCCCATGGCTCAAGCAGCACGAACAATCCTCATTTTGCCGCCTATGATTGTGGTGCCTGCGCAGGCAAACCAGGCGCACCCAATGCGCGTGCTTTTGCATGGATGGCAAATCATCCTTCGGTACGCGACATTCTTGCTGCACGAAAAATAGTCATTCCTGCAACCACCTTTTTTATTGCCGCCTTACATAATACTAGCCGTGATGAAATCACCTATCTTGATCAACCGTTAATAGACGCAGTGCCTAAAGAACCGTTACACACTTTTCAACAGGCAATGCAGAACGCCTTACACAAAAATGCTGCTGAGCGGTGTCGATGGTTTGAATTAGCTCCGCAAACAAATGATCACGGCGCAGCACATGAACATGTTATGGCTCGTGCAGCTTCAATTTTTGAACCGCGCCCAGAACTTAATCACTCAAATAATCTGTATTGCATTGTTGGACAACGCGCCTTAACTCGACAACTCTTTCTTGATCGCCGCGCCTTTTTACACTCCTACGACCCTAGCACAGACTCCGATGGGCAAGTGCTTGCCAATATTCTTGGTGCGGTTATTCCTGTGTGCGGTGGCATTAATTTAGAGTACTTATTCTCACGCATTGATAATGCTATTTATGGAGCAGGAACAAAACTCCCGCACAATGTTATTGGTTTATTAGGCGTTGCCAATGGTGTAGAAGGTGATTTACGCACGGGCTTACCTTCACAAATGATCGAAGTACATGAACCTGCGCGCTTGTTAATTGTTATAGAACAAACCACCGCGTTACTCGATAAGGCCTTAGCTATCATTGATCCTGCCCTTAAAGAATGGCTTGATAACGCATGGGTGCGCCTTGCAACATACGATCCTTGCACTCATAAGCTAGCGTTTTATCATGCCAGTGGCTGGGAAGCGCTTAATTTTCCTGAGCATCTTCATGCACCTGTGGGTGAACATTCACAAGCGATTATTGCTGGACGTAACACCACGATTCCCGTGCATATTATCAGGAGTCACGCATGAATACCTTATTGTTAGCCTGCCTTTTTTTACCCTTGCTGGGTTTTTTGGGCATTACCATATTTGGGCATAATGAAAAAATCATTGCGCAATTAAGTTTTTTTACCACTCACGCCATGGGCTTAAGCATTTTTTTATTGCTTACTTTTTGGGCTAGCCACGGTTTTCCTAGCCATGAATTTCAGTGGTTTATCATTTACGAACGCGGCAGTTACCAATTTCCCCTGTTATTTTTTCTGGACAAAATTAGCGCAACCTATCTGTTTGCCGTATGGATAATTTTTTCTGTCATCGTGCGTTATTGTCGAAATTATTTACATAGAGAAGCAGGCTATAAACGGTTTTTCTTGACCATTTTTGCCTTTGCTTTCGGCTTAAATATGGTGGTGTTATCAGGTTCAATTGATGTCTTGTTTGCTGGCTGGGAAATCGTGGGCATTTCATCTTTTTTACTCATCGCCTTTTATCGCGAACGTATTCAACCCGTTCGTAATGCCTTACGCGCTTACAGTGTCTATCGCTTTTGCGATATAGGTTTATTATTGGGCTCGTGGATGAGCCATTTACTATTTCATGGGAGTGACCATTTTAGTAATTTAACAGTATTGTTTGAACATGCTGCACCCCCTGCTGATTTCAGTGCCTTACTGTTAATGTCAGTGTTAATTTTTATTGCCGCAACGGGTAAATCAGCACAATTCCCTTTCTGTTTTTGGTTACCTCGCGCAATGGAAGGGCCAACACCATCAAGTGCCATATTTTATGGTGCCTTATCTGTCCATCTAGGTGTCTTTTTATTGCTAAGAACAGCACCTATTTGGAGTTATCACAGTTTTACGCGCGTTATTTTATTTAGCATTGGTTTACTCACGGTCATCATCGCGAGTATATCTGAAAAAACCCAATCTAATATCAAAGGGCAAGTGGCGTATGCGTCGATAACGCAGGTGGGATTTATGTTTATAGAACTGTCTTTTGGTTTAGAAAACTTAGTTTTAATTCACTTTTTAGGGAACGCTTCGTTACGCTGTTATCAATTATTAGTGTCCCCCTCTATCGTCAGTCACATGCTTAGAATTGAAGGAGCCATAGATACTCGCCCAATAATAGATAACGCGCGGTTAAATGCGCGTTTGCCTAGTTCAATCCGGGACACCTTACCAGACGTGCTACAAAATACCTTGTATGTCTTTGCTTTACAGGAAGGTTTTTTAGAATTACTAAGTAGGCGCGTATTATGGTCGCCGTTAAAATACATCGGTAGAAAAATTAATAAACTGGATCAAAAAATTAAATATCTCACGCTGCTAGGTGTTTGTTTACTTTTTATCACCTCACGCTTTACTGAGGCTACGCAAATTAGTTACTTTGCGATACCCACCGCCATGGCCATGATTGCCGCCTCATTAAGCGCGTTTAGTGAAAAACACAGTTTTATTGCTATTTGGAATGCCGTTGCCGTCAGTTGTTTTTTTGCCGCAAGTTCAGTCTGGTTTATTCATCCCTCTGACTGGTCATATTTACTGTTATTTTTAGCGGGGATTATTCCTTCTTGGCTAATAGGTTTTTGGATTTTGCACCATTTACCAACGATAACTACCTCAACAGAAACGCCGTTTGCTTATTTAGCTATGGCTGAAACGCATCCACATCGAGCTATAGTGTTATTTATTAGCTTTTTAGGCTTAATCTGTTTCCCCATTACGCCTGCCTTCATTGGTGAAGACATTTTACTTTATCATGCCAGCAGTCATCATAACGCCTGGCTTTCAGCCTTCATTGCCATCAGCTTTGTTATTAATGGAATTGCTGTGGCAAGACTGTATTTACGCATTTGTATGGGGCGCCCCGCCGAGGTAATGAAGCTATAAGAAGTGATGACCATAAGTCTTTTAACATGTTAGTTAACAGGGTAGTTAAGTGTTAAGCCTGTTTTCCATGTTGTTAAAAGACTTTTAAGCGACTACTTATTCAACTAAAAACTCACGCATCATGCCCATATCTTCATGCTCAAGATTATGGCAGTGATACATAAACGTGCCTTTATAATCTTGAAACGGTTTAATTATTTTTATGGTCTCGCCAGGCATGACCAAGACCGTATCTTTTAAACCACTGTTGATAAAGCCTTCACTCACGGTTGCATAATTTGCGGCAACATTATCTGCAATACTTCGACTTAAAATCTGAAAGGCTTGCCCATGCAGATGAATAGGGTGTGCCATGGCCATCATTCCGCCCATCATGCCCCCTCTCATTCTGCCACCCATGCCTCCCATGCCTCCTGAATGCCCAGCCATGCCGTGTTCATGAAAAATTTCCAGCAGTTGCAGCGTATTGACCTTGATATGCTCAAAGCTTTGAAAATCATTATGTGCATACGGACGTCCATTTAATACCATACTCATGTGCCCTTCAGAAATAGCAATAGGTACTGGCGTCGTGGGGTTAGCCGTATCATCACGATGATAACGTGCAATCTTACTTAATTGACTTGGCAAACGTGGACTATCCGTTACTTTTTGGGTGATTTTCATCGTTAAAATAGGGTAATCACTGCCCATAGGTAAGGCATTTTGCTGGTGCATGCCGCCCATGCCGCGTTGCGCCATCATGGGTAAAGCACCCGTAAAGGCTAAGCTGCGCAGCATTACTTGCGTACCCAGTGCTCGCCCACTGAAATCAACCCACACATCTAAACGCTCAGCAGGTGCCAGCATGACATAAGGCTTAGTTTCAGGCTGCTCTAACAAGCCGCCATCAACACCTATAACAGTCAGTGGCGTGCCATCGTCCCAGCCTAATTTATAAATTCGTGCGTTAGATACGTTAGCGATTCGTAATCTGTAAGCACGCGTTGCCACATTAACTTGGCAATCCACCCGCCCATTCACTAGGATGCGATCACCATAAAAACCCACCATGCGCTCATGCATGCCATGCGCACCATACACTAACTGATTTTGTGCATCAAAACGGCGATCTTGAATAACCAACGGCAACTCATACTCTCCTGACGGTAAATCTAACGCCTCCTCTTCAGCATCGTGAACCAACAACGCCCCTGCTAAGCCTTGATAAACTTGCTGCGCAGTGGTTTCGTGAGGATGTGGATGATATAAATTAAGCCCTGCTCTGTTAACGACTTCAAATTCATAAACCAAGGTTTCCATTGGCTTGATCGCATACTGAGGATGTCCGTCCATATCCGCTGGCACATGCAAACCATGCCAATGCGTGACCGTTGGCTCTCCTAATTCTAAGCGATTATGTAAATTAATACGCACCCGCTGACCTTTATATAAATTGATGATAGGACCTAAATACGACCCTGGCAGCGCCATTAACGTGTTTTTTGGTCCCTGCGTTAACACACCACTATATTGCTTAACTCGCGTTGTTTGACCCGGCAAAATAGCAACTTGATTAAGACGACAAATAAGATCAATTTCAACATCAGGCTTAAAATTAAGCGAAGCTTTATGAGGGGGTACTTTTGGCATGTCCTGCATAGCATTAAGCCATTTGGGCACACTAGCAAAAGCAAGCAAGCCTAAGCTAGCTTGACTAAGAAAATGGCGACGAGGGTTATTATTATTTTTATTATTTAGCATATAAACTCCTAAGAGATTTGGTTATTAGTTATATCACTCATAAAGTGTAACCTAATTACTCGTTTATATTAGAAAAAACTAATACATATTAATAGAAACACCCAGCCTATTTTCCAAAAAACACGACATGTATTCCTTTTACACCACTTTTAACGTAGTTTTTTAATAAATTAATACGGCTATTAGCTATTAAAATCAATTACTTAACAAATAATTATTGTCTATAACTGGCTTATAATTAATACATGAATAAATTAATAGCTATGATGCGGCGTTAAAGCTTATTGATATTTCTTTTTTACGTTAAAATGTTTTTGTATTACGAATTTATCCGTATGCAATAAGTAGAAAAAACGCTGTTAAAAATAATTAATGTCATCACACGATGATTAATCAGTTCTTTATTTTTTACAAAACATAAAATTAATTTTTGAGGATATTATGAAAAAAATCATTCTTGCAGGTATGTGCCTAGCATCGCTAAGCGTTGCTAATGCAGCAAAGACAACTGATCCAATTATCAAAGTAACCTTGTTAGGTACAGGCGTGCCTTTACTTAATGCTGATGTGCTTGAAGCTAACGGCCGTGCTTTATCTGGTCTGTTAATTGAAGCTGGCTCAGAGCGCATGTTGTTTGATGTGGGTCAAGGCGTTTATAACCGTTTGATCCAATCTGGCGGCGGCGTGATGAATCCTAATGTTGGTGTTGATAAAGTTTTTATCAGTCATTTACATAGCGATCATATTGCTGACTTAGCACCACTTTATTCAATTGGTGGTTTATATCGTCATCCTGATGCACAAGATGGTGATGTGCAAGGTTTTAATGGCTTAGAAACGTATGCGTTCCCAACGACTACTCCATTACGTGTCTGGGGTCCAGGCGGCGGTCCAAACCAACCTGTTGGTACTTGGGCAATGATGCAAAACTTTAGAACAGCTTATCAAACAGATATTTATCTACGTACACTTTGGTCAGGTTGGGATGCTTCTTTAGGTCTTGATGCAGTTGAAACCTTAAACGCCACTCAAGAATTATTTGAAGGCGTAGTTTATGAAAACAACGGCGTAAAAGTAACTGCTTTCTTAGTTAATCATGAGCCAGTTTCTCCTTCGTATGGTTTCCGCGTTGATTACAGTGGCCATTCTGTTGTGTTCTCAGGCGATACAGCACCAACGCCAAACCTGTTGAAAAACGCTACAAACGCTGACGTTATCGTTCATGAAGTGTATGGTTTCGCTGAATCTGATGCACCAAACATTTATGCTTACCACACGTCACCAGAAGATGCGGCAACACTTTTCAAAAGAGCTAAACCAAAACTAGCCGTTTACACGCACTTAGTTGTACCACCAGGAACAACCCCTAACGACTTAGCTGATCGTACACGTGCAGCGGGTTATAAAGGTAAATTAGAGTTAGGTGTTGATTTAATGGTTATCAACGTAACCGCTAATACTGTTAAAGTTCAACAACCAAGCACTGCTGCTGCAATAAACTCAAGAAAAGCGAAAGGCGAATTCATGGAAGTTGCTCGCGCTCGTAAAAGTAAATAAGAAATAATTAAACAGTACGTTTAATTAGCAAGCAAACAACGCCACTTTAGCCTGCTAAGGTGGCGTTTTTTATGTTGACATAAAATACCGCGCCTCAACGTTACGCGCTAACTCAGCAAAATTAGCCACCGCTTGAAAAGGCAAACAGCCCAATAACGGTGTGTCCACACGTTCCTGAATACTCTGTATATTTTCCTGCACCGCTTGCATCGTGACATCATTGCATTGAGCAATCCACCCAACACACTCAAGCCCTGAGCTTTTCACCGCGTGGTACGTTAATAATGCCTGATTGATACACCCTAAACGTATAGCCACCACAATAATCACCGGTAAAGCAAGCACCTGTGCAAGATCAGCAATGGCTTGCTGCTGATTAATAGGTGACCACCAGCCGCCTGCGCCTTCCACTAAAACACACTCAGCTTGAGCTTTAAGCTGCTGATAACAGGCAACTATTTTTTGCACATCAACTGGATTATTTATTCCTGCTAAATGTGGTGAGATAGGCTGTTCGTACACATACGGATTAATCAGCGGATATGCGACAGGCAGCGAACTATGTGCTTGCAATAATAAAGCATCAGCATTTTTTAAGTGCCCCTCCTGCCACTGCGCCCCCGCTGCAACGGGCTTCATGCCTAGGACAGTGAGACCGTGCTGCTGAAAAAAATGCATCAACGCAAGCGTTGCCCAAGTTTTACCCACCTCGGTATCCGTACCCGTAATGAAATACCCAGACCTCATCGTTTGGCACTAAACAAGATAACGTCAAAGGTCGCTATAATCTTGCCCAAGTCGTTAGTGGCGTAGGCGGATAGCATTTTTTTTAGTGCTGATTTGCTGGTCAGACTGCGTTGACGTCCCGCTAAGATATTATGCGCACCCAACTGTTTTAATTCGTGCATGAGTTGCACAACACTCTCATAAGTAACCGAATACACCCGACGCTGCATACGCACGTCAACAAAGCCAGCTGTCGTTAACATAGCCAGCAATTCTGTGTGAGTATAAAAGTCATTCACATGACTGAACGCATCCACTTGTGCCCACGCGGCTTTTAATTCTTGCAACGTTGACGCGCCAAAGGTTGAAAACACAAAATACCCCTCTGGTTTTAACATACGGTAAATATCGGCAAATACTGGCTGCGGAAAGCGACACCACTGCACCGCCAAATTAGAAATACACTGGGCAACACTTTGATTTTGCAAAGGGATTTGCTCAATATCTGCACATAAATACTGCACTGAAGATACCTCTTGTAATTTTAACTGAGCATGTTTCAGCATAGGCAGGGCGATATCCAGCGCGATTAACTGGCGCGTATCAGGCCGTGCAGCTAAAAACTCTGCACTTAAAAAGCCCGTGCCACAGCCCAAATCAATAACAACACCCTGAAGCGCTAAACTGCCCATAAACGTGATTAATTCGCGACCAACCTCACGCTGCAAGTGTGCGACATGGTCATAACTGGTTGATGACTGCGAGAATGCGCGTTTTAATTTAAGTTTATCAACGGCATTGTTATCACTCATAGCGAACCTATAAACGTAGAGATTGCCGCCACAGTTTCCTCACACTGCGATAAGAACGGTGCGTGTGCTGAACTAGCCAAACAACAGAGGCGCACGTTAGGCTGAAGTTGCACCATTGCTGGCCCCACAGCAAGAGGAACTAAAGCATCTTTAGCCCCTAATACAAGCAAAAGTGGCTGAGTCAGTTCAGCAACATCTGCCCGTAAATCTGCCGTGCTTAAAATAGCTAAGCCCCCCAGTAGGGTTTCTGTATCTGGACTTGGAACTGATGACGTTAGTGCTTTTAACTGCTGACAAACTTCCTTAGCATCGGCTAAGCCTTGCACCTGCAACAGCAAAAAACGCAGTAAGGTAGCAGAACAATTTTCGGTCAATTGCGTGGCAAAATGCGCCAAGCGTGAGGCGCTCATGCCTGGCCAAGTGGGTTGTCCTGCGTCAACTTGTTGAATGAAACACGGATTTCCTGCCATCAAAACAAGGCTTTCAACGCGCTCGGGATAACGCTTGGCAATATCTAACACTACCGTTGCACCCAGTGACCAGCCCAACCAGCAGCAAGGTTCTTCTCTCGCTAAAGCAGCCAAAATAGTGTCGCTAACTGATGCCAAAGAAAACGGCGTAATTTTTTCACTGTAGCCATGTCCAGGCAAATCAAGGCAAATCACTTTACAATGCTGCGCCAACTGCTCGGCAAACGTTTGCCAAATGCCACTGTGCATTGCCCAGCCATGAATCAAAATAACCGTCTTGCCTGCTCCAACACTGGTGTAATGTAGGTTATTCATGCGTAAGCTAAGCATTGACGCGACAGTTGTCTAGGGCGGCTAATAAGGCCTCAACCTCGGCTAACTCATGCAAGGCTGAAAACGTCACACGTAATCGTGCGGTATTTGTTGGCACCGTAGGCGGACGAATAGCACTCACCCAAAAACCTTGCTCGCGAAGTGCCGCACTTAACTCCACGGCACGTTGATTAGAGCCAATCATGATTGGCTGAATGGCTGACTGCGAAGGCGCTACACTAAGCCCTAATTGTTCGGCACCCTGTCTAAAATGTGCAATCAAGGCCTGCAATTTTTGCCGACGCCACGAGTCATTAATCATCAGCTGTAAACTAACGCGAGTTGCCGCTGCCAGAGCAGGCGGTAAGGCGGTAGTATAAATATAACTGCGTGCGCGTTGTATGATGGTCTCAATTAGCGCATCTGAACCCGCCACAAAAGCACCAAACGTACCCAAGGCTTTACCAAAAGTTGCCATTAAAATAGGCACTTCTTGCTGAGAAAAACCATGCTGTGCAACGAGACCGCCGCCCTGCTCACCCAGCACCCCAAAACCATGCGCATCATCAATCATTAACCATGCCTGATGGTGCGTGGTTAAGGCAACCAATTGGGGTAAGGGGGCGCAATCACCATCCATACTAAACACGCCATCACTGACCACTAACGTAGTGTTAGCAGTGCTTGGCGTAAGCATCAGACGTTTTAAATCGTGGCTATCAGCATGGCGATAGCGTTTAAACCTTGCCCCCGATGCCAAGCCTCCGTCTAGTAACGAGGCATGATTTAAGCGGTCTTCAAAGACACAGTCTTTGCGCGTAAGCAGCGCATTCATAATGCCTAAATTTGCCATAAACCCCGTTGAAAAAAGTACGGCACGCTCACGGCCTGTAAACTCGGCCAAGTCGTTTTCTAACTCATGATGCACACGATGATGTCCACACACTAAATGCGCCGCACCACTGCCCACGCCGAAGTCATCCACGGCTGCTTTAAAGGCGTGCTTTACCTGCGGATGATTAGCGAGTCCTAAGTAATCATTGCTAGAAAAATTAATAAGCTGCCGTCCAGCAATCTGCACATGCACGCCAGGCGCTGAGTCAATAATCTGCCGCGTTCGATAGAGATCCTGCGCAACTAACTCTACTAAGTGAGCAGATAACTGGGTAAAGGCCATGATTTCTTAAAAGGAAAACAGCAGTTAGTTTTCAAAGACATGACGTGAACCACCTGAATGCAAGCCTAACCGACTAAATAAATTTTTGTCGTGCCTCGTCATGGGATTATCTGTGGTTAATAATTTTTCTCCATAAAAAATGGAATTAGCACCCGCCAAGAAACATAAGGCCTGCATTTCGTCACTCATCTCATTACGTCCTGCCGATAAACGCACGCGCGAACGGGGCATTAACACCCTTGCCACCGCAATGGTACGAATAAACACCAAGGGATCTAATGGTGCCGTCCCCATTAACGGCGTGCCTTCAACTTGAACTAACATATTAATCGGCACGCTTTCAGGATGGGTGGGTAAATTTGCCAATTGCATTAATAGACCAGCGCGATCTTGCTCATCTTCACCCATGCCAATAATACCTCCACAACAGACGTTGATCCCTGCGTCTCTAACCCTAGACAAGGTATCTAAACGATCTTGATAGGTGCGCGTGGTAATCACTTCGCTGTAATAGTCTTCTGATGTATCTAAATTATGATTGTAATAATCTAAGCCCCCTTCTTTTAAACGTTTAGCTTGGCTATCAGTTAACATTCCTAAGGTGACACAAGTTTCCATACCTAAGGCTTTTACGCCTTCAACCATTTCAAGCACTCGCTCAATATCACGATCTTTAGGTTGTCGCCACGCTGCACCCATGCAAAACCGTGATGCACCTTGCGCCTTTGCTTGGTGCGCTGCCTGCAAGACTTGCTCAACAGGCATTAAGGCTTCGGGCGTAAGTCCTGCATCATACCGTGCACTTTGTGGGCAATAACCACAATCTTCAGAACATGCGCCAGTCTTAATACTTAGCAAGCTACTAATTTGCACTTCGTTGGGATCAAAATAATGCCTGTGCAAGGTTTGTGCTTGAAATAGTAAATCGTTAAAAGGCAAATTAAACAGGGTTTGTACTTCGGCTAATTGCCAATCATGACGTAAAACAGACATTTACTGACTCTCCAGTGACTGAACTGAGAAAAATAAAAACACTTATCAAGGTGTAATGATAAAAATAGTGAACAACTGACTTGATATTATACAGAATTAGCCTAAACCAGCGAACTATCTAGCACTGCATAAAGCAAAAAACTTAAAATTTCCATACAATAAGTGCCTGCGGTAAACTTTCATTAAGATTTTTTAAGCCATATTTGTGATACCAATATTGGTACTCAAGCCCAACAAAGACATGCCCGCTCTGCCCCATAAGCTCTCCCACATCGAGACGCAACTGTGGCTGAGCCAAAATGTTAAACGTGTAATTAGGGTTTTTACTGTCAATAAAATCGGCAAAGCCTTCAAAACTCCAGCTCAAGCCTGCCAATTTAAAAGGCGCTTTCCATACTGGCGTCACTTGCCAAGAACTGCCTTGCTCGGTGGGTTCTAAGACCTGATGCTGAAGCACATCCACGTTAAATAAGGTAAAACCAGGCAGTTTAAAATCAACTGTAAAACCATATAAAGCAATCCGCGCTCCGCTTTTTGGACTATCGAAGTTCTCCCCTGCATTCACCCCAACGGTTGCATTTAAATCTTTAAAAATCCCATAAGAAATATCACGTCCTGTTATTTTACTCAGACTAAGATAACTATAGGCCTCACCATACACACTGGTTTGTGAGGGCTGACCTGCCTCCGTAAACAAGGTATCCATAAAAAAGAAATTACGTCCCAATGCCCAACCATGCGCGTGGGTTACGGTAATAATAGATTGTGAAATATCGCGTGGATTAGCAGGCATTTGATAGCCTTCACCATGTAAATATTGCACTTCAGTATTACTCCATGCAAACCAATCCGCCTGCGCATGAGCCGTTACTGTGAGTAAAAAAACCAAAACATATAATTGCATTGTTTTCATTGTTAATTAGTAAGTAAACATCAGTGAGTAAAACCTAATAGCACCTGCTATTGAAGGGCGATGACGGCGTGCGTTAATTTTTAAAGGCCTTTTTTAACGCATTAGCAAAAGCACTTTCAACAACTGGTGACGTTTTAACCGCATTTTTTTGCTGTCGAGCCGTCACTTCTTTTATTTCTTTTATTTCTTTTACCTCTTTTACTGGACGGTTTGCTTGTTCTTGTTTATCCACATACGTTTTCATTGATAAAGCAATACGTTTACGCAAAACATCTACGTCGACAACCCTAACCCGCACGACATCGCCTGTTTTTACGATGGTTCTAGGGTCGTCAGTAAAGCGATCTGATAACTGTGAAATATGTACCAAGCCATCTTGGTGAACACCAATATCCACAAATGCACCAAAATTTGCGACGTTGGTTACTACACCTGTTAACAGCATATCGGGCACTAAGTCAGTTATTTTTTCAATGCCCTCTTTAAATTCAATGCTTTTAAATTCTGGGCGTGGATCACGTCCTGGCTTTTCTAATTCTTGCAAAATATCCGTCACGGTAGGTAAGCCAAAGTCAGTATTGGTATAGTGCGCAGGCGTTAACGATCGTAAAAAAGCCTGCTGCCCCAATAGCTCAGCAATCGACTTGCCCGTGTCTTGACTAATGGCTTCGACTAATCGATACGCCTCAGGATGCACGGCACTCGCATCTAAGGGATTCTCGCCATTAATTATGCGTAAAAAACCTGCGGCTTGTTGGTACGCTTTATCACCTAATCTAGGGACTTTTTTTAATTGAGTGCGATTTTTAAACGGCCCATTTTCATTACGAAACGTCACAATATTTTCACTCACACTGGCACTTAAACCAGACACCCGCTTTAATAAAGAAACGGACGCCATATTTACATCAACCCCCACTGCATTAACGCAATCTTCCACCACCGTATCTAAGCCCCGCGCAAGCTGAACTTGATTGATGTCATGTTGATATTGCCCCACACCAATGGCTTTGGGATCAATCTTTACCAATTCTGCCAACGGGTCTTGCAAGCGCCTGGCAATGGACACCGCGCCTCGTAACGAGACATCTAGTTCTGGAAATTCTTTTGCCGCCAATTCCGACGCCGAATACACGGACGCGCCCGCCTCTGACACCACCATCTTGTTGAAACGTAAAGCAGGGTGACGCTTGCTCAGCTCAGCCACTAATTGATCGGTTTCACGCGAGGCAGTGCCGTTGCCAATGCTGATTAAATTAATCTGATAGGTTTCAATATATCCAGCCAACCGTGCAATGGACTCATCCCAGAGCTTTCGTGGTGGATGGGGATAAATTGTATCAGTGGCAAGCACTTTACCCGTGGTATCCACAATCGCTAATTTAACACCTGTACGAATACCTGGGTCTAAGCCCATGGTCGTTTTTGCCCCAGCAGGTGCTGCAAGCAATAAATCACGCACGTTTTTAGCAAACACAAGAATTGCTTCGTGTTCTGCTGCCTCACGCAAACGATTTTTTAAATCAAGATCAATACGGGTAAATAATTTAATTTTCCACGCAAGTTTTGCCGTTTCAGCCAGCCAAAGATTGGCGGGTTGCTGATCGGTAATCGATAAATGTCGACACACAGATTGAACACAATAGGCATGACCGTGTGCTTCTTCAGCACTGGGTGTTAATTCTAAGGACAGTAAGTTTTCATTACGACCACGAAATAAAGCAAGAGCGCGGTGTGAGGGGATTTTAGAGATAGCTTCTTGGTAAGCAAAATAATCTTTAAATTTTTCTGCTTGAGTAATTTTATCTGCCAGCACGGTGGCATGAAGTACGCCATGCTGCCATGTATATTCTCGTAACTCACTCAGTAAGCCGGCATGCTCAGCCAGCGTTTCCATTAAAATTTGCCGCGCCCCTTCTAACGCCTCGGCAACTGTGCTGATGCCCTGCTCGGGATTAATAAAGTCCTTGGCACATTGATCGGGCACAACACTGCGGTCGGCAAGCAACGCTTCGGTTAACGGCGCTAGCCCTGCTTCTCTGGCAAGCTGCGCTTTAGTGCGTCGCTTAGGTTTATAAGGTAAATATAAATCTTCCAGCAGGGTTTTAGTTTCAGCGGCATTAATCGCCTCAGCGAGCTCTGGCGTTAGTTTTTCTTGTGCAGAAATGCTGGCTAAAATACTGCTACGTCGTTCATTTAGTTCGCGTAAATACCCTAATCGCTCTTCCAAAAAACGTAATTGCGTGTCATCTAAGCCACCGGTTATCTCTTTTCGATAACGGGCGATAAAAGGCACCGTGGCGCCGTCATCTAATAAGCTCACTGTGGCACTCACTTGTTTAACTGAAACAGCAAGCTCATTGGCAATACGATCAATAATGTCCATGTAATATTTTTTAGGTAAAAAAAGAGCCTCGCATTTTACCAGTTTCATGCATAATTTATTAGCTTCTAGCTGAGCTACTCGCCCTTCTCATGGAGGCAGCACAGTCCTTACGCTGCCCCATGGCGTTAGCCATTGCTTAAAAAGGCTTATGCTTTGTTACGCCTACTTACAGCTCAACATCTAAACAGGCTTGGCAGCCTTCGGTCACCAACTTAACACGGGACACTCAACAAGGCTTGACCGTTCGTCCTGAGCTTGTCGAAGGAGGGACGGTTAAGCCGCTCAGGGTTCGACGGGCTCACCACGAACGGCTTAACCCTTAACTGTGTCCCTTTTTAAGTTGCTAGCTCAGCCTTCCTTAAAACTCGGCGTTGTAGCGCCCAGCCGTAATGAGCATTGCTGAACCCTGTTTATACAGGTATTTTTTATTTGCATTTGATATTATACCTAGCAACTGTGTGTGTTTTTAAAGTGCAACATTATTTGTCAACTTCTTATGTTTACTCAATTTTTTCTTAGCTCAGAGCATCTGAATTATTATACTTATCAAAGCCATTACCGCACGTGGGTGGTGATAGCGTCGATTATCATTGCCATTTTTTCTTCTTTCTGTGCACTTGAAATGATTGAGCGTTTCGCTCATTTAACAAAACGCATTATTTGGCTACCGCTTGGCTCAATACTTTTTGGTATGGGTGTTTGGGCAATGCACTTTATTGGCATGTTGGCGTTTCATTTAACCACCCCCATAAGCTATGACCCCTTCATCACCACAATTTCAGTTGTACCCGCTATATTAGCTGGCAGTGTGCTTTTACACACCATGTCGAAAAAAAAACCCACCCTGATTATGCAGATACGTGCAGCCATATTCATCGCCCTAGGTATTGGTGCGATGCACTTAATAGGCATGTCGGCAATAAGTTTTGATGGGGTATTACGCTATCAACCCGTATTATTTTTTGTTACGCTTTTAGTCGTCTTTATCTTAGCTATTACAGTTTTAGTCTTACGTGTGTTTTTAACTCAATTCACCTTTAGTCAACGTCCTTTTATCGGCTCGTTACTAAGTGGCACCTTAATGGGGGGCTCAATATCAGGCATGCATTACTTCGTGATGGAAGCATCACACTTTATTCATTTACATCCTGTCGGCGAACCCATCATTATTAATAACACCCAAGATATACTGGCAATCGCCGTGGTGTGCATTGCAATTCTTTTAGTATTGTGTGGATTTTTATTTATTTATTTCAGCACGTTAACGGAAAGCTTTCGTGAGCGTATACAGGCAATTTTAACCACGACACAACAAGGCTTTATCATGATTGACACCCATAGCATCGTTATTGAGGCGAACGATGCTATGGGAAAATTGCTTAATTGTTCGGCAAAAACATTGCTTGGACGGCATTATAGCGAGTTATTCGCAGATAAAATTTGTAAGCAAGCATTTGATAACTGTCAGTGCGAAATCATATTAAAACCTCTTAAAGGTGAGCCTTTAGCGTGCTTGGTTACTGCGAATTCCGTAAAAAATTCACAAGGTGAATTACTGTACTCTTTTGCTTTATTTAGTGATATTTCAGCACGTAAACAAGCAGAAAAAAAATTATTGCGCTCAGAAGAAAAATTTAGAACCTTGTACGATTACACCAGCCAAGCCGTGTTTTTATTCGCAGACCATAGTTTTATAGACTGCAATACAGCAACACTTGCATTATTTGGCTGTAAAACCCAAGCAGAATTTTGCAGCAACGCTATTACGGATCTTTCACCCAATAAACAGGGCGATGGCTTAGATACGCTTTTTAGTGCTGAGCAAACGTTAGATTTCACCATTGCACAAGGCCATCATCGCTTTGAATGGTTATTTAAGCGCCTTGATAATGGTCAACATTTTTTAGCTGAGGTGGTGTTAACTGTGCTGGAATTAGATGGTAAACCCGTGCTATTGGGCGCAATGCATGACATCACGCTGCGCAAACAGTATGAAAAAAACTTATTGCAATTAGCTGAAGCACAAACAAAATTAATGCAATCAGAAAAAATGATCACTGTTGGCTATTTAGCCGCAGGCATGGCCCATGAAATCAATACACCGATTGCATTTATCCGCGCCAATTTAAATCAGTTTCGCACTTACGCCCAACAATTAGCTGATTATATCTATACTTTTCAAGAAGCTACTGATAAAGACGAGCAAGCCCTACCGGCATTGTCCAAGACTACTGTAGATATTGCCTTTTTAACCACCGATATATTTGATTTAATTGATGAATCAACACAAGGGCTAGAGCATATTCATAAATTAGTTGATGATCTACGCACCTTTTCAAATGAAGGTAAACTTGCGTTGCAGTGGGTGGATATTCATACATGCTTAAATGCCGCCCTAAATTTACTGATCAATACCGTAATAAATAACTGTCAGATACATAAACAGTACAGTGCCGATATGCCGTTAATTTACTGTTATTCCGCCACATTAAATCAGGTTTTTATGGGCTTATTTGTTAATTCAATTGAGGCTATGGCCGCTAACCCATCACTGACTACTCAACATGAACTGACGGTAACAACGCGTGCCTGTCCTTATAATGCTGAAGCCATTCAGATTATCATCGCAGATACAGGAATTGGCATTGCACCCGAGCAGTTAGGGCGCATTTTTGAACCGTTTTATACCACCAAACACGTAGGGCAAGGCACGGGCTTGGGGTTATTTTTTGCATGGAATAGCATTAAAGAACATGGTGGTACCTTAGACGTCGCGAGTAAAGTTAACCGAGGAACGGTGATTACAGTGACGCTACCTATCACAGCAAAACACACCAAACAGTAAGTGCTAACACGCGTTACTCACGCGAGCGAGGATGAAAATGCTTCTAACCTGGAATACCCAAATGAAACTTGGGATTGCCGCCCTAGATAATCAACACAAACAACTGATTGATTTATTAAATCAATTAAATAATGCGGTGCGACTAAGCAATAACAACTTATTGATTAAACAGGCATTTAATTGTTTAGTTGATTTTATTGAACAACATACTGACTATGAGGCCAGCTTATTCGCAAAAGAAAATAAGGTTTTGGTTAACACTGAGCAGCTGGCGTTAAATAATCATTTCTTTGCCAAACTAGCGTCCATACAGGCCGACTTACAACAAGGCGCAAACATTATTACTCCAGACCTTGTCCGCTTTGTTGCACACCGCATTGCTCACCATATTAACCATGATGATAAAAAACAAATAGCCTTATTAACCACACCTCTTCAGCTTAATGAAAAAACCAACCTGCCCTCTTCTTCATGCTTAACGGCCAATACCTTAGTGGCTGGGGAGCATTTAAATTCTGTGTTATACGAAACAGAAACACGCTTTAAAGATCTGGCTGAAAATATTTCTGCGTTAATATGGATAACCAATAAAGAGCACCTGCCTATATTTTGTAATCAGTTTTGGTACCAGTGTTTTCAGTTAACCCCCAATGAAGTCACTCGCAAAAACTGGCAACATAAAATCCATCCAGAAGATCGCGAACGGGTGTTGCAAACCTATTTACAGGCCGCCCAAAACAAAACCAAATTAATCCTAGAATACCGCTTACTTAATGAAGCACATCACGAACGC
>QYQN01000105.1 GCA_007280895.1 Methylococcaceae bacterium | reverse complement strand
CTGTACTTATTTAATCATGATCTGACTTTAAGCAATAATTTTGGCAAACGCACTGCAATACATCTTAAGGATCATTCTGAGCAATTAAACATTTATAGCTATTTTGTTGGCAGAAAATATAGATGATGATATTTGGAGCAGCCTGAATTGTTAAACTCAGCCATACTTAATTTTAGATAAGCATTTATGAATCCAAAAACCCATAATCAAATTGTTAGTTTTATCTGGAGCGTTGCCGATGATGTACTCCGTGATGTTTTCGTAAGGGGCAAATACCGTGACATTATCCTGCCCTTCACAGTACTAAGGCGTTTGGATGTTCTTTTAGTGCCAACTAAAGAAAAAGTATTACAAACCAATGCCTTTTTAATCAGCCAACAGATTGACACCAAAACCGCTTTAGCAAATAAGGAGAAAGGTTCAGGCTACAGTTTTTGGAACACCTCCAAATATACGATGGGCAATTCAAAAACGGATGAAGCCCAACCAGAATTTTCCTACACTTCCCTGCTAACCGATGCCGACAACATAGACACCAACCTAGAAGCCTATCTCGATGGTTTCAGCCCCAATATTCAGGACATCATCAGTAAATTCAAATTACGGAATCAATTAGAAACGCTGAAAGAAGCAGGACTAACGCATTTACTGATAGAAAAATTATGTGACCCAGAAATTAACCTAAGCCCCAATACAGCCACCAACAGCAAAGGCGACATATTGCCGCCCTTGACCAACCTAGGCATGGGCTATGTGTTTGAAGAATTGATAAGAAAATTTAACGAAGACAATAACGAAGAAGCGGGAGAACATTTTACCCCACGTGAAATCATCAAATTGATGACCCATATTTTGTTCACCCCAGTAAAAGAGCATATATCCAAAGGCGCTTACCATATCTACGACCCAGCTTGTGGCAGTGGCGGAATGCTCACCGAAGCGGAGCATTACGCCCAAAAGCTAACAACAGACAGCATTGCAGAATTCACATTCTATGGGCAGGAAGTCAACCCAGAAACCTACGCCATTTGCACCAGCGATATTTTGATTAAAGGCGAGAAAGCAGAAAATATCGCTTACGGCTCGACTTTGCAAAAAGATGGTTTTCCCGATGAATACTTCGACTTCATGCTATCCAATCCCCCGTATGGCAAAACCTGGAAAATAGACGAAGAGGCCATAGTCACCGACCGAGGCAAAAAAGCCAGCCAAATCATCAAAGACCCACGCTTTCAAATCGGCTTGCCGTCCATATCCGACGGGCAATTGCTGTTCCTGATGAACATGGTCAGCAAAATGAGACATCACACCGAACTAGGCAGCCGTATTGCCACCGTCCACAACGGTTCGGCTTTGTTTACAGGTGATGCAGGTGGCGGCGAAAGTGAAATCCGCAAACACATCATAGAAAACGATTGGCTGGAATGTATCATCGCTTTGCCCAAAAATATTTTTTATAACACAGGCATTCCCACTTATATTTGGATTGTATCCAACAGAAAAGCCGCCCACCGCAAAGGCAAAGTGCAACTTATTAACGCCATAGACGTGTACGAAAAATTGCGTAAAAACCTAGGGCAAAAAAATTGCGAAATGAAGCCCGCCCAGATTGATGCCATGACTAAACTGTACATGGACTTTGTGGAAACCGACATTTCCAAAATCTACCCGAACAGCCATTTTGGCTATAACAAAATCACCGTTGAACGGCCTTTGCGTTTATCGGCTCAGTTTACCGCCGAAGCCATTGCCAGTTTGCGGTTTGATAAAAACCTCCATGAAGAAATGGCGTGGGCATACAGCCAATTTGGCGATGACTTGTATACAAACCTAGCCCAATACCAAGACAAAATTGAAGCCCATCTAAATAAGCATGAGATCAAACTCAAGCCCGCCGACAAAAAGAAACTGTTCAGTGCCGTGCATTGGCAAAACAGCTTGGCCTTAAGGCAAACCGCGCAAACCTTAGCGGAAAAAATGGGCAGCCAACCATTTGACGACTACAACCGCTTTTTGCCCTTGCTGAACAAAACCGTTAAAGAATTAAACCTAAACCTTGATGCCAAAGGGCTGAAAAGCATCCTAGATGCCATTACCTGGAAAAATGAAGACGCAGAACGGGTCATAAAGAAAACCCTAGCAGACGGCACAATCCTCTACGAAGCCGACAGCGAATTGCGCGACACCGAAAACGTACCGCTAGACCAAGACATCCAAGCCTATTTTGAACGCGAAGTGTTGCAACACATCCCCGATGCTTGGATAGACGACAGCAAAACCGTAACAGGCTATGAAATTTCCTTTACCCGTTATTTTTACAACTATGTACCGCCCCGCAGCCTAGAAGAAATCACCGCCGAAATTTTCGCCCTCGAACAAGAAACCGATGGCCTGTTACATGCCATAGTGAGCGGCTAATGGAACTACAAACCCAATTCACCTACGTTTCAGGACTCATCGTTGCCGCTAAACAACGCGCCTATCAAGCCGTCAACCAAGAATTGGTGACGCTGTATTGGACGATAGGCGAATACCTGCACCAACAAGTCAGCAGCGCAGCCTGGGGCAAAGCGGTCATCAAAGAACTGGCAGTCTTTATTGCCCAAACCGAACCCAATAGTAAAGGCTTTAGTGCACAAAACCTATGGCGCATGAAGCAGTTTTACGAAACCTACAAAGATCAGCCAAAACTCGCCGCACTGTGGCGAGAATTGTCGTGGTCACATCATCGCCTAATAATGCCGTGCAAAACAGCACAAGAACGGGAGTTTTACTTGCGGCTGACCCTAAAAGAGCGGCTATCAACCAGAGAACTGGAACGCCAAATCAATACCGCCACTTACGAGCGCGTCATGCTGAGTAACACCAAAACCGCTAGCTTGGCGACTGTTTTACCGCAAGACATCAGCAACGTTTTTAAAGACACCTACGTTTTAGAATTGCTGCACTTGCCCGATACCCACGCCGAAAAAGACCTAAAACACCAAATCAGCCGCAACATCAGCCAATTTTTGCTGGAATTTGGCCGGGATTTTGCCTTTATGGGCGAAGAATATCCCCTGCAAGTCGGCAATCAGGATTTTGCCATCGACTTGTTGTTTTACCACCGCAAACTCACCTGCTTAGTGGCGATAGAACTAAAAATAGAACGCTTTCAACCCGAACACCTAGGCCAGCTAAACTTTTATCTGGAAGCCCTAGACCGCGACATAAAAACCGCCACCGAAAACCCCTCAATTGGTATTTTGTTATGCAAAAGCAAGGATGACACCGTGGTGGAATACGCCCTCAGCCGCAGCTTATCACCCACGCTGGTAGCCGATTACGAAACCAAACTGCCCAACAAAGCCTTGCTACAACACAAATGGGAAGAGATTTTGCAAAGTTTGAATGTGGGTGAGAGTGACTGACATGGCGAATTTAGCTTTTAATATACTAAAAAAAACTGATGTTATTTGGTTGCCACAAATTCCTGAACATTGGGAAATAGTTAAAGTTCGTCATTTATTTAAGGAAAGCACTAAAAAAGGTTTTCCGCATGAAACGCTTTTAGTTGCATCACAAGAACATGGCGTTGTTTCAAAAGATGCTTATGGTAAAAGAACAGTAGAGGCGACCAAAGATTTTCATAATTTGAAACTTGTTGAACAAGGAGATTATGTAATCAGTTTGAGAAGTTTTCAGGGTGGAATTGAATTGGCGCACCAAAGGGGAATAATTAGTCCTGCTTATACCGTTTTAAAAGAAACAAAATTAATTGATAAGCGTTATTTTAAAAATCTCTTTAAATCCCCGCCTTTCATTTCATTGATGACTCTTTGTGTAAAGGGCATTAGAGAAGGGCAAAATATTGATTATCCAACTTTTAAAAATGAATTTCTGCCTTTTCCTCCAATTGAGGAGCAAAAAGCGATAGCAGAATACTTGGATAAAAAGAATAACGAAATAGACAGATTTATTCGGAATAAGGAAAAGTTGATTGAGTTGTTGGAGGAATCAAAAAAAAATGCCATTGACGTTGCATTTACAAGAGGGGTAAATGCAGGTATTGAGCTTAAAGAAACCGATTTTGAATGGCTTTCTAATATTCCTAACCATTGGAACTTAAAGCGATTAAAGTTTTTATCTAAAATAATATCTAAGGGTTCAACTCCTTCAACAGAAGGAAGGGAAATGACAAGCTCAGGAATAAGATTTGTTAAAGCAGAAAATATCTTTAAATCAAAAATTGTAAGTGAACCAGCTTTTTTTATTGATCCAATTACCCACAAAGTATTAAAACGATCTCAACTTAAAGAGAATGATTTGTTATTTGTAATTGCAGGGGCAACAATTGGAAAAGTTGCTATAGTATCTATAGAGCATTTGCCAGCTAATACAAATCAAGCAGTTAGCTTTATTCGATTAAAAAATAAAGAAGATGTTGAATTTTGCTACTACTGGCTACATTCAAAATTTATTACGACTAATATTTGGCTAAATGCAGTAACTTCAGCACAACCAAATTTAGCGATGGAAGACTTGGGTAACTTAACAATACCTTATCCTCCAAATGATGAAGAAAAAGCCAAAATAGTGCAGCATTTAAAATACGAGCATTCTGTAATAGATACCGCCATTTCCAAAGCCCAACAAGAAATCACCTCAATAAAAGAATACCGTGAAGCCTTAATCACCGATTTGGTCACAGGCAAACGCTGCCTTCCTCCATCAACAGCGGAATAGACCATGCCTAACATTACGCATTTAGAACAACTGGATTTAACCAAAAATTATTCTTACGCTGACTATATCACTTGGCAATTTACCGATGCGGTGGAGTTAATCAAAGGCAAAATCATGCTGATGTCGCCTGCGCCTAGTGTTGAACATCAACGTATTGAAAGGAAATTGTTGTTGGCGATTGGCGGCTATTTGCAAAACAAAAGCTGCGAGAT
This sequence comes from Methylococcaceae bacterium, assembly GCA_007280895.1. Lineage (GTDB taxonomy): Bacteria > Pseudomonadota > Gammaproteobacteria > Methylococcales > Methylomonadaceae > Methylovulum. The sequence continues at coordinate 3,659 of QYQN01000105.1, read as the reverse complement.
ATTTCCCGCACCGTTTGACGTGCGTTTATATGACCGGAAAAAATCCTTATTGGCTAGCCAAGATATTCATACCGTGGTGCAACCGGATTTATGCGTCATGTGTCGGCCTGAGTTGTTAGATGCCCAAGGCTGTAACGGTGCGCCTGATTGGATTGTTGAGATATTATCCAAAGGCAATTCCAAACGGGAACTAAAAACCAAATATGCCTTGTATGAAGAAAGCGGCGTAACCGAATATTGGTTGGTTTATCCCGAACAACGCGCCATCCATCAATTTGTGTTAAATGCCCAAGGGGTTTATGAACTTAACGCCATGTACACCGATGATGACCAAGCGATACCTTTTTTATTTCCAGAACTTGCCATTGAGGTCACCAGCTTGTTTACGACCGTGCGCGGATAACATGTAATAGCCTAAAACAAATTAAGCCGTTAGCTTTATTCGATTAATAAATAAAAAGAGGTTGAATTGTGCTATTACTGATTACATTCAAAATCGATGACAACAGTTGCCTTCCACAGCCATAAATATGATTATGCAAATCGTCAGCGACATACAGCACATCGTCCGGCAAGCCCAGGAAAATGCCTATCGCAGCATCAATCAGGCGATGGTGCAGGCGTATTGGCGGGTGGGCAGGCGCATTGTGGAAGAAGAGCAGCAGGGGATAAGCAAAGCGGCGTATGGCAAGGGCGTGATTAAAACGCTTTCGGTGGCCTTGCAACAGGAATTTGGTAAGGGCTTTTCGGTGGACAACCTCGAAAATATGCGGCGGTTTTATTTAGCCTATCCAAATTCCGAGACACTGTCTCGGAAATCTGAACCACCTGATTTCCGCTTAAGTTGGTCGCACTACCAAATGCTGTTGCGTATTGAAACCCTTGAGGAGCGGGTTTTTTATGAAAGAGAAGCCGCGCAAAATAATTGGAGCTTGCGCGAGCTTAAAAGGCAGTATGACAGTGCGTTGTATTTGTGCCTTGCGCTGAGTACCGATAAGGCGGGCATTAAAAAGTTAGGGCAAGACGGGCAAGTGATGGAGTCGCCCCAAGATGCGGTAAAAGACCCTTATGTTTTGGAATTTCTACATCTGACAGAACACTACCGCTACTCAGAAAGCCACTTGGAAAACGCTTTAATAGATAAGCTAGAGCATTTTTTGTTGGAATTGGGCAAGGGTTTTACTTTTGTGGGCCGCCAAAAACGGATCAGTTTTGATGAACGGCATTTTTATATTGATTTGGTGTTTTATAACCGTTTGTTGCGCTGTTTTGTGCTGGTAGATTTAAAAATAGGCGACCTTAAACACCAGGATTTAGGCCAAATGCAGATGTATGTCAATTACTATGACCGTTTTATCAAGTTGGACGAGGAAAACAAAACCATAGGCATCGTGCTGTGCCAGGATAAAAGCGAAACCTTGGTGGAGATTACCTTACCCGAAGACAATCAACACATTTTTGCCAGCCGTTACCAAACCGTTTTGCCAAGCAAAGAAGACTTGCAAAGGCTATTAGCCCACCACTTGGATAAATAACTATGAAATTTACCGATACCTCAGAAAAAGGCTTCCAACAATTCATCATCCGTTATTTGGTTAATGATCAGCACTTTATTGAAACCAGCCCCACTGAATTTGACCGTGAATTTTGCCTGAATCCAAAACAGCTTTTAGCATTTATCGCCGCCACCCAACCAGAGGCTTATGCAATGCTCCAAGCCAAAGGCGAGCGGGCGTTTTTAGTGCGCTTGGATGAAAAAATCAAAACTTTGGGCGTGATTGAGGTTTTGCGTAAGGGCGTTAAGCATTTGGATAAAGCTATTGATTTGTTTTACCGCAAGCCTGCTTCTACTTTTAATGCCAAGGATGCCGAACGCTATGCCGCCAACCTATTTTCGGTGACGCAGGAATTAAAATACAGCCCAAGCCATGACAAGCGTTTGGATTTAGCCGTCTCGGTCAATGGCATTCCCGTTTTAACTTGTGAATTAAAAAATCCCTTAAGCGGGCAAACGGTTAAAAAAGGCATTGAGCAATACCAAAAGGATCGTGACCCGAAAGACAAGCTCTTGTCTTTTGCCCGCTGCATGGTGCATTTTGCCGCCGATACTGAGCAGGTGTTTATGTGTTCGGAGCTGAAAGGCAAGGCTTCGTTTTTTATTCCCTTCAACAAAGGCTTAAACGATGGTCAGCCTTTGCCGCCTTTTGGCGCGGGCAATCCAGTCAACCCCAATGGCCTGAAAACCCATTATTTGTGGGAAACGGTGTTAAGCAAGGAATCCTTAAGCACGATTATTGATAAATTTGCCCAAGTGATTGAGGAAACCAACGAGGACACGGGCAAAAAGACCAAAAAAATGGTATTTCCGCGTTATCACCAATTAACGGCAGTCAGGCAAATTTTGGCACATGCCAAACAGCATGGCTTAGGGCAAAAATATTTAATCCAACATTCGGCAGGTTCTGGCAAATCAAAATCCATCGCTTGGCTTGCCCATCAATTGCACGGTTTATTTGACCTGACGGGCGAAAAGCATTTGTTTGATTCTGTGGTGGTTATTACCGACCGGACGGTTTTAGATAGGCAACTGAGCGAGGAAATTTCCCAATTTGCTTATCCCAAAAGCATCGTGGCGGCGATTACCAGCACAGGTGGCAGCAAAACCAATAATTTGCGCGAAGCCATAGCCAATAAAAAGAAAGTCATCATTTGCACAATCCAAACTTTTCCGCATTTGCTGAAAGAAATGGATGATTTAAGCGCGTTGAAATTCGCCATCGTCATTGACGAAGCGCACAGCAGCCAAAGCGGTGATACATCAGGAAAAATGAATGCGGTATTGGCAGACCTGAACAGCGATGAGGAAGACGAGGAAGAGCAGACTTTAGAAGACAAAATCAATGACCTGATTAAAAGCCGCAAAATGATAAAAAACGGCTCTTACTTCGCCTTTACCGCCACGCCTAAAAACAAAACCTTGGAAACCTTTGGTGTACCAAGACCTTATGTGCAAGACGGTGAAGTAAAAACCGCCTTCGATGCGTTTCATTTATATTCCATGAAACAAGCTATTGAGGAAGAATTCATCTTGGATGTTTTGCAAAATTACACGACTTATCGATCATTTTATAAGCTGATTAAATCGGTGGAAGAAAACCCACTATTTGAAACCCAGCAAGCGCAAAGAAAATTAAAAGCGCATGTTGAGGGGCATGAATTTGCCATTGGCGAGAAAGCCAAAATAATGATCGACCATTTTCACCGTGACGTAAAGCATTTAATTAATGGCGAAGCCAAAGCCATGATTGTCACGAAAAGCATTGCCTCTGCGATTAAATACAAACAGGCTTTTGATGATTACTTAAAAAAAATCAAATCACCCTATAAGGCCATTGTCGCCTTTTCTGGCAACCCAGAATATAAGGGCATTAAGTTCGATGAAGTGTCGATGAACAAGTTTGATAGCCACAAAAACGATATTCCTAAAAACTTTAAGAAAAACGAGTATCGCTTTTTGATTGTCGCGAATAAATACCAAACAGGTTGTAAGCGTCTAACCAAGCCACATTCAAATTAGCCCTTCAATCTGGCATCCTTTAGTTTTTTAAAGGAGAGCATAAATGGCTTCAGAGTCTTATTGGCAAGAATTGATTGAATTG
>QYQN01000077.1 GCA_007280895.1 Methylococcaceae bacterium | reverse complement strand
CCTTGCTCTTCTTTTAACAGGGCAATAGTGGACGCGCTGCCTGCCACGATACACAGTTCTGCCACAACACTTACTGAAGCTAAATAATTGACGGGCCAGCCTGTTTTTGGGTTAATTACATGGCTGTAACGCTTACCATTAAGCAGCAGACAGCGTTCATAATCACCACTACTCGCTAACGCGCCTTGGTGCATTGCTATGGTGTGTAATAGTTGCTCAGGGTTTCGTGGATGGCGAATGCCAATAGTCCAAGCATGACCATCATCTCTGGGGCCAATAACCCGTATATCGCCCCCTAAGTTAATCACGCCTTGCGTAACACCCATTTTTTTACAGAGTTCAGCCGCTCTATCTACCGCATATTCTTTTACTATGCCGCCAAAATCGAGCTCCATTCCTGGTACTAAAAAGCGTAAGACAGGGTTTTTCCACTGCACTTTATCCCAACCAATATGCGCTAATACCTCTGCAAGCTGATGGTCTTCAGGCAAGGTTTGTTGCTCAGCTCGCCATATTGTGCGTAATAATCCAGAGGTAATATCAAAAAGTCCGTCACTTTGTTGATAACAGGTCGTAGCATAATTTAATAAGCCAGCGGTTTCGGCATCAACGGAAAGCTGTCCACCTACATACGCTATGCGATTAATTTTTGCTAACAAGCTATCTGTTTTGTAACGAGAATATCTTTTTTCTAAGCGTTTGATGTCACTGATTACTTGTTCTGCAACACGTTTGGCTTGGGCGTGATGTTTGGCAAATAATTGCAATTCACACGGTGTGCCCATTGCGGTGAAAGGAGCGTGAAAATAAATCATGTGCGTGATTAAAAAGCTAAACCCCATGTGGCAGAAAGCGCGCCTTGGCGATCAAGTTGCACGCCATTGACATCAGTGCTTAGTGGTTGCAACCATTCCACACCCAGTGTATTGCCTGTAAAATCACCGTCTGTCACCGTGTAATTAACGCCAAAACCAAGATCCCAAAAGCGTCCTCCATAATTTTTAGCAAAATCCATTGGGCCTGAGCGTTGATTGACATCGTCTAACAGAACGCCATTAACCACGCCCGGCAAGGCAGTAAATTGTCCAGTAATTGCCTGCTGATTAGTGTGTACGCCACGAATAGAGCTTGACCAGCTTGGGCTAAGTTGATAACTACCCCATGCTGTCGTTTGCCACAGATCACCCAAGGCATAACCCGTGCTGCCTTTCTCTTCAAGACGTTGAGTACTTGAAAATTGCGCGCCCCAAGACCATTGCTCGTGTTGCCCAGTATAGGTAAGACTGGGTTTGAAATCCCACGTACCACTGCCTAATTGCATACCATAATGAATATAACCTTCATCTTGTTGATGGGCGCGTCTTAGCTGAATATCGACATCTCCGGTGGGTGCGCTGAGTCCAAGTCCAACATGTAGATGATGATGCGTAAGATCAATCGCTTTAATTAAAGCATACATGCCCGTATCACCTATGCCTCCCGTTGCATGCCCAGTACCTGAATGCACATGACCACCAACAGGGACTGGTGGCGCGTCGGTTAAGTTGCGTAAATTCATGGCCATATCCATAAATTGTGGCATCAGCATTAAGGTCAGTCCTGGCAGCGGGGCATACATTATATCCACCATGTGCATAGTCATATCCATAAACGTGGGTGTTAAACGACAACCCTCGCTGCCCGTGCCACAGCCCGTCTTTACAATAGTTTGCTCGCTGCTGGTGTGGGTGCCTTGCAGCATAGCACCGCCTTGTTCATCATGCATAAAGCGATAGCCTATCATCCAGCTGCCGGCGTCAGTAAGCAGATGATCGAACATAACGCCAGCGGGCGCATGGGCGTGATGGTGTGCCTGATGAGGGTGTGGGTGATGCTCGGGATGAAGGTTAAAGGCACGACTATCTAGGTTGGCTAAATTTACCTTTAATGCTGCATTTGCCATGAATGAATCAAAATCACTGTAATGACCTTCACCGCCTCCACCTATTTTTAGAGAACCTGCGTGCTGATAGTATTCAATGCCCGCCTCAAGGCTAATGGCTTTTGAAAAGCGCTTGCTGAGACTGAGTCCACCGCTAATGGCACCATATGCGGACAGTCGTTGATCACTGGAAAAATTATTAGGTAATTTACTTGGGTCGTAAGGTATTAAACTAAATTTTCCTGTGGTAGGGTCATACTGAGTTTTACTATAGGCTTGTTTAGAAAGTAAATAAGGCTGATAAAAGTCGGCCGCGTCTTGCGAGTAATAACGAATCTTGGGCGTAATAACCCATGTGCTCGTGAGTGGCTGAACCCACTCAGCACCGAAAGTATGCGCTGCAATGCCCCAATCATCCTGAAAAAATCGATACTCTAAATGGACTGCTGCCTCAGCGAAATCAATATGCTGAACAAATTTCCCCCCCATGCTAAATTGATTTCGTTGCTCAGGACGTTGTTCTAAAAAAGCATGAAGATTACCTGTTAAGCGTTTAGCTGTTTGTTCGGGATCAACAAACATAATGGTCATGACTTTATAGGGATTTTCTAAATACCCAGTGCTTTGGGTATACCCCAGACTGGTTTCGAATAAGGAATATTTATTGATGATTTGAGTAAGACTGACGGTAGTGCTCCAGTCTTGCCGATTACCTTGCAAAATTTTCATGGCACCTGATTGAATAATCTGTGTAGCAAAATAATCTTTCGTAATATACGGCGAAGCATCGTGGTCGAGTATTGCGGAGGTATCACTATTGGTATAACTTGCCCCAAGATTAACAGTTGTGCGTTTTTGATTAAAATCCCAGCGCGACATGACATTGCCAAATCTGGATTCATAATCATTTTCCAAAGACAAGCCACCGCCAATATCGATAGCGGCTTCATCCCATTCATAACCTAAATTGAAATCCCCTTGCTTACGTGTTTCTGGAGAGGCCATTGATAAAATATGGACGAGTTGCGGCGCTTTACCCAGCACTTTGCCAACGTCGTTTTGTTGTAAGGGGACAAATTTTTTCGTCACTAACAGCTGGGTATTTAAATAGGGTGAAGCACCCACTGTTATGGTTTGCCCCGATGCGGTGTCTGCAAGATACGCGCGATTACTTTGTGCAACGAGTGGCGCGGTACTGATAGGCGTGGCACCTGACCAGGTGTCTTGACTGTAATGCGTGGTAAAGTTAACACGATCAGTTAAGCTAAACGTAGCTTTGCCAAAAAGACTCTCTACTTCGATAGGGTTTTTATCGTTTTTTACTGAAAATAAATTTCGTTTACCTTCCTGATAATGTCCATATTGAAAATCAACGTTGTCATTGTCTGCAAACACGGGCGCAGCCATGATGCCAGGCAAGGCTAAGGCGGCAAAGGTGAGCGCATGTAAAGCCGAGTGGGGTGGTTTTTTTTTAATAACAGCCACAGCCACCTCCACTGCCTGCATTACTTCCCGAGGCGGCTTCTCTACTGCCATAAGCATGTTCATAAAATAAGGCTTGCACAGGCTGGGTTGATAATTGCATTTCAGGTTTGGCAAGAATTCCGCGTTGCCAAGGTGAAACTGACGCGCAACCTGACAACAGGAGGCTTGAGAAGAATAAAAAATAACCTGTGGTGTTCCTGATTATGTTTATAACAGTAATAAAGGGTGAATGGTTAAGCATTTAAATCGTCCAAGGTGACGGTTGAAATTAAGAAATAAAGGCACTCAGTGCATCGTTCAATATAAATAAGGCAGTAGTTTAGCGGCTTATTCAGTAAGTAATTGGCGAATCAATGCGTTAATTTTAGCTGTTTCATCAGCTCTAAAACCTAGATGCACATGTCTGATATTGCCTTTTTTATCGATTAAATAGGAGGAGGGCATGGCTTTTACATTGAATTCGGTGGCACATTGCTGAGCTTGATCTGTAGCGATAGTGAAGTTAGCTGGGTATTTATCTAAGAACGTTTGTGCTTCAGAAAAATTCTCATCTAAGTTGATCCCAATAATTTCCAATCCTTGAGGTTTAAACTCAGTATTTAGCTGATTTAAAAAAACAAATGATTTAACACAGGGGCCACACCACGAAGCCCAAAAGTCCACATAAAGCACTTTGCCAAGATGTTCCTTAAGATGAATGTTAGCCGATTTATTTGCTAAGAGTAAGTCACAATTAGGCATGGGCTGGGTGATCTCGTCAGCCCAGAGCATCTGTTGACCACTCATGACAATGAGCGCGCTAAAAAAACATGAGAAGATAAAATTTTTCATTAAGTTATTATTATTGTTATTTTATTTGAAGAAAACGCTTTAACATGGCACGCAAACACCTGCATAATAAATCTGCACCAGTAGGTTTATTGATTTTGAATAAGTAAGGGGTCGTGTATTCCTGTATGAAACCCCTCATGCGTTAAACAATGGAGTTGTAACTGATAATTTTCAGCTGGTTGTGCTGATTTATTCACCCCTAAAAAATAATCACCGTTACCACCAGTGATGTTAATCGCAGGACTATACGTTGCATTACCATCTGAGCCGTCAGTAGTATTTTTAACGATGAAATTTTTCCCTATTTGTTTACTTACCAACACACTCACTAAAGGCGGGGCAACAGGGGCGAGATCTTTTATTTTTACTTCAAGATGTTCAGTCGCACCGGAGCCATCATCATAACAGGTGACTTTATAATAATCGGTCGCACTGGTTGACGCTGTTAATGATCCGATTACATCGTGTGCCCACGTGAGCGGTGCAAAACCACTGACTGTAAGCAAAAACAAAGCAGAATAAATACGCATAAATAGGCTAATAATAAAGTGAGTTATTGATTTTGGATTCTGTTAACAGTTACTGACGTAGGTTTACCTAGTTTAGTAACGCATTGGTAATTTAAAGAATAACTGTCAATGCCCACTGCTGTTTTATTAATACGCACCTCGTAACGAGCATCACCCCGTTGCAGGGCAAGTTCAGGGCTGTATTTTTTATCTTTATCGTTAGGATCAGTGGTATTAACAGCCAACATTCCTTGAATTAATTGTGCACTCATCATGGGTGCTGTGTTTGGCGCTAAATCCATTATGCTGATTTTTAATTTATCGGTGACACCGTTATTATTACTGGCACAGGTAATGTGATAATAATCGGTGCTACTGCTATTGGCTGTTAATGCGCCTGTTAAGGTTGCCGCCAGTGTTGGTATGGGGACGCTAAGACTTGTTAGGAGTAGTGTGGTGAATAGGTGTGGGTGACAGTGGTTCATTGAAGGTTCCTGTATAAGCTTAATTATTGATCCGCAATAGGAAATATTTCTGTGCCTGTATGGAAATTTTGCGCAGTCATACAATGGTACGATACCGCATAATTTTCTTTACCTGCGGCGGTTTTATCAATCGTTATTAAGTAATATTCATCTGCATTTCCAGTTACTTGCAGGCTTGGACTGTATGCAGCATCAGCGTCCTTAGCATCGGTAGTGTTATAAACGCGCTCCCCAACACTAATTTGCATACTCATCAGGGGTGCTGCACTAGGCGCTTCATCTCTTAGCTCAATCTCTAAATACCCATTTGCTCCTGAACCATCATCAAAACAATGGATTTGATAAAAATCTACCGCTGAACTTGCTTGCCCAAGCGATCCATTTAAATCATGCGCCGTCGCATTATTACTGAAGACGCTAATTAGCATGGGCATAATTAATGCCTTTTTTAAAGATAAAATCGAGTCATTCATTCTATTTATTAAGGTAGATGTTAAAAAAAACTAGCTTAGCAATTTTACTCGTTAGTTGTTTGTACATATATCATTTACACTAAATATTGCCGCAAGTACTTGATAGGGTATTGATATATTAAGGAATATAACTATGCTCCAATTTAATTTCTGCATAGCTGCGCACCGTTGCATCGTGATCATTAAGTGCATGCTGCAATAGTTGCTGGTTATTACCTGCATAATCTACTGCCGTTAAGCGCACTGAGACATCAGTGTCTTCTAATGCTTTTTGTAAAAATTCAGCAAGCTGCGCATCGTTTTGTTCAGCAAGGATTTGTAAGGATCGCGCTCTTATTTCTGCATTTTCATCATCCAATAAGCGCGTGAGCGTCTGATGAATCGCTGCATTAGACAGTGTATTCTTTTCCAACCGACTTATAGCGTCAAGGCGTTGATTGATTGTGCCTTCAGAAATTGAATGGCTTGGTGCTTCAATAGGCGCGGTGAGTACGCCGACGTGTTGCACTGAAGTGAAAGCTAATGTTGGTGCTGTAGCGTTTATTAGCCATATTTCAACGGGTAAAGAAGCTGTCTTGTGCATAAGTTCATCTTTTGAATAACGCATTATCCAATCACTATGAGGTGTTAATAAGCAGGCTAATAATTCTGATATTACTGAGGTTTGACAGCTTACTGAAAGCGTAATATCAGGCGTATCAGCATAATGAAGCTGTATGCCCGTTTGCTGTTTAATGGTTTTTAAAATGGTGTATAACGATGTATTTTGTACTTTAATGAGCTGTTTAACGGCGTTAATTTCAATAATATTGGCTAAAACAGGGGGCGCAACAAAAAGTAAGCACAGGGCAAAAAAGTATTGGGTGAGCATATTTTTAGACCTTATCCAGACAAAGAAGCCAAAAGGCAGTATTGATACCTTTTGGCTTCAAAAAAAATCAAAGACTATGCGTTAAGTAGGTTTAAACCGTCAAATCAGATTTTTCTGACGAAAAATGGTTTGACTAGAAGTTACGCAAAACGTGAACAAATTTTGCGTTTTATCACCGTAATATAAGCAAGGCCTGATGTTTTTTTATTCAAAAGGTAAGCCTGGCGCACCTTGTGGAAATTTGGCTTGAGGAATAGTTAAGTTAGCATCAATATCCGTTCCGTTTGGCTCAATGACCACATCATAACTTTCGCCATTACATGCTGCGGGTAAAGGGTTGTTGGTTAAATCACGAACAACCGTGATAGCTGGCCAGAATGTTTTGCCATTGCCTTGTTCAGTAATTGAACTTTCAGTCATACCTAAGGTTTCACGGCTGTTTGGCATAATGCCATGATCAGCACCAGTCATACTATATAATTTACTGCCTGTGTCGGTACCAATCCAGACATCTTTACGTGCTGCATCGTGGGCTTTACCGCCACCACGTTTACACCAGTTAGTTACCGCTGCACGAATAATCAGATTTTTAGCGCAGGAAGTGGTTTGAAATTTTGGTACGTTGAATTTGAATGCTGAAATGCCTGTAGTGCTGATCACATCTTCTTGTAATGCAGGTGTTATTGCTTGACCATTAAAAACAGCATAACCACGCGCAAAGGTTTTTGTGCTGTCTAACTTAGGAATAACCCAGTTGCCAAATAAATTTGGGCTGACTAAGCCTAAGCCTAAATTGTTAAAAGCTGCGCCAGCTAAAGCACCAACGATATCACCTGATAAATCATTTGGACTTGCTACAGGAAGTGTTGTTGCTTGTCCAGTTGACACAGTACCATCAACGCCAGGTGTTGTTGAAGAAACTGTACCTGATTTATAACGGTAAACAATGGCATCAGCTGAGCTTGCTGAGTTTGGGAATAGGGCGGCTTGAGCGATGACATTTAAACGCGTAGCGCCTACAGTACCTTCAGCAATAGCATTAGTCGCACAGCCATGAGAAGCCGTAAAGCCTGTATAAGCTGTTGCCGAGTAAGTGATTTTGCCAGTAGTGTCAACACCACTGATGCCCGTATTACCTTGACCTTCAATGAAGACTTTATCTTTAATGCCTGTGTGTGCAAACGCTGCTTGGCCTGCAAGACCCATAACGGTGGCAATTGAACATAATGCTATTTTTTTGCTCAGGGTGGTTTTTTTCATTCAGTCCTCCTAGGACAGATTAAAGGTAGTAGTTGTTTTTTCTTTTTGACTGACATCGCGTCTCATGACTGCACGTATCTAAAGCAGTATTTATGCCATAAAAAAACAATAATGTAATACGATGCACTTTACGAGTGTATTTATATGTCGTTGTTTTATAATCTATAAAAAATAAAACCTCCATGGGGAGGCGCTTAAGACAGGTGTAAAAAGTTAAGTAAGAAGCTAAATGTAATTTTTTTTTGTTAAGCTGTGTCATATCACCACTACTTAGACTCTTTTTTTTAAAAATAAACACAAGCAAACAAACACTTAAGAAAAAGTGTGTGATATGCCACAGTCAATGCGTTATTTAACACACTTTTTAATTATGTTGAGTGGTCACTTTATAAAAATTTATATTCAGATTCTTTGTGCAAAGCCGTTAACACTGGCTGAAAAAATTGTGCAAAAGCCATTTTTTTATCAAAATCTAAAAATTTATTTATACTTATTTTGTAATGAGTTATAGTAAAATTATACCCATTTACCTTGCTTAGCTTAGGGTAATGTAGTCAAAACTGACCGAGCTTTTCACGGAAATTAGACGGTAGTAGGTTACAGTATTCGCTGAAATTTAAATAAATCCATTCTGAATACATTTTAAGTAACTGTTGTTATTAATCATCCAAAAAAATATTAATTTTTATGTCTAATTATTTTCTACGCACGCATATTTCAAGGGTTTCATTTTTACAACGCTTGCTTGATAGTTTTTTAATATTTTTTATTTATTGGGCCATTAAAGTTATTTTTTTTAGCACGTGGGAATCAATTCATTTTGTTGCAGCGATTGTATCCGTTGCCTTTTTCCTCATTATTGCTGAATTACGTGGTTTATATCGTTCATGGCGTACCAGCAGTATGCACGATGAAATCAATACCTTATTTTATACTTGGGCATCGGTAGTATTTTTTTTACTCATCTATGTGTTTATGAGTAAAACAGCGGCTAACTACTCGCGCACCGCACTGCTTATTTGGTGGGTTTTAGTACCAATTACGCTGACTATTGTGCGCTTACTTATTCGTCAGCTGCTTAAGCACTCTCGACAACAAGGTCAAAATTATAGAAAAGTAGCGGTGGTCGGTAATAATCACATTGGTTTTCGCTTGGTTAATCAACTTGAACAAATGCCGTGGGCGGGCCTAGTGATTAATGGGATTTTTGATTTTAGCAACACGTCTGCCAGCACCGTGACAATTGGTATGCACACTTATCCTTTACATTCTGTAGAAACGTTGATTGCAAAAGTGCATGCAGGGGAAATTGATTCGGTATACATCGCGATGCCTTTGCACAATGAACAACACATTACCGATTTGGTTGATGCGTTAGCCGATACCACCGCCTCAGTGTTTATTTTACCCGATTTGTTTGTCTTTGAATTAACCCACGCACGCTGGGTTGATTTTGGTGGTTTACCCTTAATCAGTGTTTATGAAACGCCTTTTAATAGCTTGTATGGCTGGGTAAAACGCACTGAAGATGTGTTAGTGGCAAGTATTATTCTCGTGTTTATTTCGCCGCTGTTAGTCGTTATTGCTTTAGCTATTAAGCTAACCTCAGCAGGGCCTATTTTATTTAAACAAAATCGTTATGGCTTAAACGGAGCCATTGTTGAAGTCTGGAAGTTTCGCTCCATGACCGTGTGTGAAAATGGTGTTATTATTAATCAAGCTCAAAAAAATGATACGCGCATCACCCATTTGGGTGGTTTTTTAAGAAAAAATTCTCTCGACGAACTGCCGCAATTTTTCAATGTGTTACATGGTTCAATGTCAATTGTAGGGCCACGTCCTCATGCTATCGCACACAACGAAGAGTACCGGAAATTAATAAAAGGCTATATGTTGCGCCATAAAGTTAAACCAGGCATTACTGGATGGGCGCAAATTAATGGTTGGCGTGGCGAGACGGATACCCTTGAAAAAATGGAAAAACGTGTTGAATACGATTTGCAATATATTCAAAATTGGTCGCTCTGGTTGGATATAAAAATCATTTTTTTAACTCTATTTAAGGGCTTTTCAGGAACGAATGTGTATTAAGCTATTAACTGAAAATTGCGTTTGATTACGCTTTATATTTCTGTATTACAACAAGTTTTATTATTTTAATTTATGATAATTTTCTATTTTTTACTTGGCATTATCTTTTTATCACCTTTACCTTACGGAGCAAATCACGATTGGTCGTGGAGTTTATGTGCCTTACTCGTTTCCTTAGTCAGCATTAGCTGGGCGAGTTATGTGTTCATTACTCAGCGAAAAGAGTTTTTTTTTCAACACACAAAAACCATTCTTGATTTACTTATTGTGTTTTTGAGCATGTTGGCGTGGTCACTTTTGCAAGCCAATACAGAATGGCTTGCAGGGTTACATCATCCTTTATGGAGTATGATCAGCCCTTTAATAAACGGGACTGAACACGCCATTTCATTAACACCCAGCGACACCATGATGTCAGTCATGCGCTTAATGAGTTATGGCTTAGTCTTTTGGTTATCCTTATGTTTTAGTCAAGATCCTGAGCGGGCTAAAACAATATTTACCGGCCTAATGGCAACTGGTTTTTTATATTCCCTGTACGGCTTAATTGTACATCTTGGGCAATTAACACCAGAAGGCACGCCCTATGCTGCGGATGTAACCAGCACGTTTATTAATAGAAATCATTTTGCTACTTACGCAGGCTTAAGCTTGCTGTGTACCTTGGCTTTATTAAATCATGGTGTTACAGCGTCATCTAAATATCATATTGGTGGTAATTTAGGTATGCAACGCTTCATTGAAAAATTAATTGTTCGTTCGTATTTACCGTTATTAATCTTCTTTGTAATCGGTACAGCGTTAATTTTAAGCCATTCCAGAGGCGGAGTTTTTAGTAGCTTATTAGGGTTAATTGTCTTGCTAGGCGTTTTAAATATTAATAGAAGTACGCGAAATATCTATATGGTGTGGATATTTGCGACATTTATTTTAGTTGGTACTGTTATTTTTTATATGAGTAGTGACGGTTTAATTGATCGCCTTAATGCGCAAGGCTTTACTGATGAAGCGCGTGACGAAACCTATGAATTAACCTGGAATGCTATCTTAACTAATCCGTGGCTGGGCTTTGGACTGGGTAGTTTTGAAGAGGTTTTCCCCCTGTACAAGTCTGTGTTTATCTCAGGAACTTTTGCCTCTCCGCATTTATGGGATTATGCACATAACAGTTATTTAGAAGCTATTTTTGAAATGGGTTTCCCTGCGGCGCTGGCGTTATTTTATTGTTTTTTGCGCATGGCGATAATTTGTTTGCGTGGCCTCTTTGTGCGCAAACGCGATTGGATTTATCCAGCAACAGGCTTAGCTGCCACCTCTTTAATTGCGGCTCACGCTAATGTTGATTTCAGTATGCAAATTCCTGCAATTCCTTATACCTATGCTTTGCTGATGGGTGCCGCCTGTGCTCAATCATACACTGGGCAAAAGCGACGAACCAAAAAAACCGTTGAATAATTATTTTATGATATGACTGTGGGCTAGGAGAGAGTACCTCTAATAAAATCTCTCCTAAGGCTTTTCAACAAAGCATCAGTCACTACTTAATTAGAGGCTAAAATTTTCTTCAAAAAGGGCAGGGTTAATTTATGATTAGCCGATAATGATGCCTTATCTAATTTATTTAATAACGTCCATATTGATTCCCAATTTTTAGCATGATGCTTGATTAAAAAGGCACTCACTTGAGGCGTTATCTCAAAACCCATTAGCTTGGCTTTAAATATTAACGCATTAATGCTTTCTTGTTCGGTGAATTCTTTTAATTTAAGGACTAAGCCCCAATTAATCCGAGTTTTAAGGTCAGGTAATTCAATCCTCATCGTCAGAGGAGCTAAGCTTGAGGACATGATTAAGCGATGATTATCACTGCGATGCTGGTTAAAAAAAGTAAAAAAAGCGCGCTCCCAGACTGGATCACCAGCAATATGTTCAATATCATCCAGACACACTAAGTCAAACTTATCAAGCCCCACCATTAAGGCAGGGTCTGGTAACTGTGTTTTAGGAAAAGCGTAATAGAAGGCCTGTTGCTTTAAAGAATACGCATACTGACAACACGCCTGTAATAAATGACTTTTACCTAAGCCATGCGCACCCCAAATAAGAATTTGTTGTTCACCTTTATCCTCAACACAGTGCTGTAAGTGCATGATAACTTCTTCATTACAGCCATTAAAAAAATCTTTAAATGTTTGATTGGCTCTAAACTCAAAATTTACTGGCAGTTGTTCGGCCATAATTATCTCTGTTTACCACTAAAATAAATAAATAACGATGAGCCAAAAAAAAGCATCAAACTAAAGATGACTTCAACAATCGCATACACTTCATGAGTTTGATTTACATACGCTTCGGCGGAACCATGCAAAAAATAACCTAGACTAAGGTAAGCCATCCACGCGCAACTTTTTTTCTGCTGAGCTAAAAAACCTCGCAGCGGCAATAATAAAGGTGTAACCGTCACCAACAAGATTAAGGCAATAGGTAGTTTATGGGTTGTAACAAATAAGGTGTGCCACAACATCAGCAGACTAAAAAGTCCAAAAAAACCAATAAGCGCAATCACATAAAAATAGATAGCAGGTATTTTCATAGCAAAACAGTAAACAAAAATAAAAAGTAGGTTTCTATCATACGATAACCCTTGTCCTAATGCGTACAAAATTCCTGAAAAAACTATGCGTCGTGGCTGTCATTGCTTTTTTGATTTAAACCACCTATTATTGATTTAGCGTTAAGGTTCCAGAAGAGTCTATCTTTTGGTTAAACGGGAAGTCGGTGAACTCATTCAATCCGACGCTGCCCCCGCAACGGTGATTAAGTAAAAGTTTCGTTAATAAACCACTGTACATGATGTATGGGAAGGTGACGATTCAGGATGTAAGCACATCCACTTATTAGCCCGGAGACCGGCCTCAACGCTTATTCGATGCAGCGGCGGGCTGTGTTACGAAAGGAAGGTTCTGTTTAACTAACAGTGACTTTCTTTTGCTCATTGTCTCGCGCTGCTTTTTTAAACTCATCATTGCGCGGGCGGCGCAAGAGAATTCTATGCAAAAGACACTCATCACAGCCTCACTATTAAGCAGTTTTTATCCAACTTTATACGCACCACAAGCGTTTTCAGCTTCTTCCATTATCAATCTTCCAGACGTTGTCATCACCGCAACAAGAACCTCCACACCTCAAAATCAGTTAGCCGCTGGCGTGACTGTCTTTACACGTGAAGATATTGAAAAATCTCAGGTTACAAATTTACCTGAATTATTTAAAGGCTCTTTAGGGGTAGATATTGCTCAAAATGGGGGCTTAGGTCAACCGACCAGTTTATTTTTACGCGGTACAAATACTGATCATGTTTTAGTATTAATTGACGGCATAAAGGTTGGTTCAGTCACGGCAGGCACTACACCTTTTGAACATATATCCATTGATCAAATTGAACGCATCGAAATTATTCGTGGCCCACAATCCAGTTTGTATGGTTCTGAAGCCATTGGTGGTGTTATTCAACTATTTACACGTAAAGGCAGTGTGGATGGCACGCCTCATTACACGGTGAGCATGGGGGCAGGGACGTACGATACTGCAAAAACCTCGGCAACTGTCGGCGGGCAAACAGGAAATAATTGGTATAACTTAGGCGTGTCTTATCTTAATAGTCAGGGTTTTACTAATCAACGTAACAGTGATCCTGATCGTGATGGCTATGATAATACAGGTATTAATGCGCGTTTTGGACGACGTTTTAATGATCACACAGAGCTTGAAACTTTTTTCTTACGGACCTTAGGTCACACAGAATACGATTCTAGTTACGGTGGCGATCATTCTGCGTATGTAAATCAAGTGCTAGGCATTACAGGTAAAACTCAGGTAATGAAGGCTTGGCAAACGACATTACGGTTAGGTCAAAGCCGTGATGAATTAGATACCTTCCAAGCTAATGCTGCCTTTGAAAACCGCTTTAATAGCACACGTTGGAATTTAAGTTGGTTGAATGAATTACAGCTTACTGATACCCATCAATTATTGGTTGGCACTGATTACCGCGTGGACGAAATAGAGAGTAACGATTTAGATACCTACAACACTGGTTTTGATACCTATCAAGAACAATCACGTTATGATCTTGGCGTGTTTACAGAATTACATAGCCAACTTTTAACCAATCATTTTATAAATACTTCAGTACGTTGGGATAAAAATCAAGCGTTTGGAGATTATGTGACAGGTAATATCGGTTGGCGTTATAACAGTAAACTAGGTATTAATCCTTTTGCTAGTTTTGGTAATGCTTTTAAGGCACCCACCTTTAATCAATTGTATTGGCCAAACACTGGCTATGGTGGTGGAAATCCTTTATTAAAACCTGAAGAATCAACTTCATTTGAAGTGGGCGTAACCGGCGAGCATAGCTTTTTAAAATGGGAAGTTCGTGCTTATCATACCGAAGTTGAACAACTTATTTCTAACTGGCCACCTATCAATGTTGGACAGGCGCGTATTGAAGGCATTGAAACGCAATTTACCAAATCATGGCTCGGTTATTTAGGCACATTAAGCTTAAATTTACTAGACCCAGTTGATGCAGGCACTGGACAACGCTTAACAAGACGCGCTGATAAAATGCTTAGTTTTGATGTGTCAAAATCAATTCGAGCGGTTGATGTTGGGGTAAAAGTTATTGCTCAAGGCGAACGTACTGACCTAGATTTCAATACTTATCCTTCAACACGACTCACTTTACCTGGTTTTGTCACGGCTGATTTACGGGCAACATGGCATTTTCATAAACATTGGTTAATCAATGCAAAATTAAATAACGTATTTAACGAACGTTATCAAACGGTTTACACCTACAACACCCCAGATAGAAATTTCTTTATTTCACTTAACTTTACCCATTAACTTTTTACCTTGGAGTCTTTATGACAGAAAATATGTCGATTACAGCAAAATTAACCCCATACTTAGTGCCAATAAGCTTAGTGTTTATCATGGCATTAACACGATTTCAGCATTTTGGTGACAGTTTACATTTACCCGATGCATCTTTAGCTGTGTTCTTTTTAGCTGGTTTATATCACTCTACGGTACTTAAACGCAGAACGGTTTTTATTGCTTTATTATTAATCGCCGGAATGATTGATTTTGCTGCCATTCAAATGGGCACCAGTGCGTGGTGCATTTCCCCTGCGTATGTTTTTTTAGTGCCCACTTATTTTGTTATGTGGCGTGTTGGTCAGTATTGCAGATATGTTCAACTTACCTCAATGTCTTCTTTGTTAAAAGCATTTGTTTGGGTTGCACTAGCAAGCACAGCAGCCTTCTTTATTTCAAACATGAGTTTTTACCTGTTTTCAGGACGCTACAGCGACATGCCAGTCATGAACTATTTTGTTAATGTTGCGCATTATTATCCTGCCTATGTGGGGTATACCTTAATCTATGCAGTGTTGGGCTATGCCGCTATTTTCATCAGCCAATCTTTTAAACCAGCCGTCTTGCGTGCAGCGTAACGTTAACTAAGAAGTAGGGGAGATAACATTTTGTTTTAACTCAATGTTATCTCTTATAACGCGGTCAAATCACCCCATGTAAACGTCCTTATCATGCCCCATAAAGAAGACAAAACACTCCTTAAAACCTTGCAAATAGAGCTAGTAAAATACCAAAATCACTTGATCAAGCATAAGGAAAAAATAGTGATTATTTTTGAAGGCCGTGACGCAGCTGGAAAAGATGGCACTATTAAACGGATTACCAAACACCTTAGTCCCAGAGAAACACGAGTTGTAGCCTTAGGAAAACCTTCTGATAAAGAACAAAAAAGCTGGTATTTTCAACGATACACTGAATATTTACCTGCAGAATCAGAATTAGTGTTGTTCAATAGAAGCTGGTATAACCGCGCCGGCGTTGAAAAAGTCATGGGCTTTTGTAGTGATGAAGAATACGAAGAATTTCTTGAAACTGTCACACACTATGAAAATTTATTAATTCGCTCGGGCATCAAGTTATTTAAATACTATTTGGATATTACCAAAGACGAACAAAAAAAACGTCTCCACGAACGTGAAATTGATCCTTTAAAGCAATGGAAAATAAGTCCTATTGATCAATGTGCTCAACATTATTGGCATGCTTACAGCCAAGCACGTAATGTCATGTTTACCAAAACACATCATCTTCATGCGCCTTGGCGAATTGTTAATGCCAACGATAAATATTTAACGCGCATTAATGTGATTAAAGATATGTTATTAAATGTTGACTACACAGGGAAAAATCAGGATTTGGTTCAGCCAGAGTCATCCATTGTTTTTGAATACCATTCAGATCATTTAAGCGCAAACATTGCTAAATAAATTATCTTATTTAACATAATATACATTAT
>QYQN01000090.1 GCA_007280895.1 Methylococcaceae bacterium | reverse complement strand
TGGGCTTACCTGAGGGACGTTTGGCAGACTGGTTACTGGTGTGGGCAAAGGCGCCGCTCGCAAACGCCGTCAGTCACGATCATCACGCCCATCTAACGCCGTTGCGTCGACTCATGGAACTGATGCGCGCTGACCATGCCGATCTGTGGGTGGTGCTGGGTCTGGCGTTAGGCTCGGGTTTGCTGGCCTTAGCCTCTCCGGTTGCGGTGCAAGCCCTAGTGAACACGGTAGCGATGAGCGGTATGGGACAACCTTTGCTCGTGCTGTCGATTATCCTGTTCTTCTTCCTAACGTTTGCCGGTGCAGTGCATGTGCTTCAATCATACCTGGTTGAAATTGTGCAACGGCGCATCTTCGTACGTCTGGCGACGGATTTGGCTTACCGTCTGCCCAGAGTGCATAGCGATGCCTATCGGCATCACCATGGCCCGGAATTGGTCAACCGCTTTTTTGATGTCCTGACGGTGCAGAAGGCCGGTTCGTCACTTCTTCTGGATGGCTTGAGCACAGCGGTACAAACGTTAGTCGGCCTGATCATGCTGGCTTTTTACCATCCTTTCCTGCTGGCTTTCGACGTGGTGTTGGTACTGTTGATCTTCTTTATCATCTTCGTACTGGGGCGTGGCGGTGTTACCACAGCCATCCAAGAATCATTATCCAAGTACGCCCTAGTCGCCTGGCTGGAAATCGTTGCCAGCAACATGCAGACTTTCAAATTTAACGGCGGGCCGGAACTCTCTGCCAAGCGCGCCGATGCGCTCGCTCTCGATTATTTGGTTGCAAAGCGCAATCATTATAAGGTGTTGTTGCGCCAGATCATTGGTTCAGTAACCTTGTATGCGATAGCTAGCACGGCCTTGCTAGCCATCGGCGGCTACCTGGTTATCGACGGCCATCTGACTCTCGGGCAATTGGTGGCCGCCGAATTGATCGTGTCCTCAGCACTGATCTCGTTGGTCAAGTTTGGTAAGCATCTGGAAGGTTACTATGATCTGATGGCTGGTGCCGACAAGATTGGTCATCTGCTGGATTTGCCGTTGGAGCGTGAGCAGGGTGTAGCGCCCATCATAATAGGCCCAGTTTCGCTTGCGGTAAGCAATTTATACTTTAGCTACGGCGCGAAACAGCCAGTATTTTCCAATCTTAGTTTCTTGGTTCAGCCAGGCGAGCGTGTCGCCGTGTTCGGCGGCTACGGCAGCGGCAAAAGCACCCTGGCAGCGCTTTTATGCGGCCTGCGCCAACCGGGAAAGGGATATATCGACATAAACGGCGTCGATCTGGGCAATTTGCGTCTGGAGGCATTGCGTAAACGGATTGCCGTGGTCGGTCGCACGGAGTTCTTTCAGGACAGTCTCTTCGAAAATGTTCGCCTGGGACGGCCGGAACTTAGGCGGGATGAGGTTGAACAAGTACTTAGTGCAGTTGGCTTACTGGACGATATTGCCAGTCTCGCTGAAGATGGGTTGGATACCGATATAAGTCCCAGCGGCGCGCCTTTGTCAGCCGCTCAGGGACGACTGCTGCTACTGGCACGAGCTATTGCCGGACGTCCCGCGTTATTGATTCTGGACGGGTTACTCGATGACATGGACGATGCAGCACGGCACCGCCTAACTCAAGTATTGTTTGCCAGCGATGCCCCCTGGACCCTACTGGTACTGACCGGCTTGACGGACGTCGCCGCGCTGTGCGAACGTATTGTGGAATTGCCAGGAGTTGACAGCGATGTCTGAACTGCATTTTCGCTTTTCCGCCCTCTCCAGCGCACGTACACCTCGCCTCATCAGTACACTGGCGAGAATCTGCGTGTGGGTATTCCTACTGACGCCACCGGCTTTACTGCTGACACCGTGGCAACAAAACATCACTGGCACCGGACGGGTCACAGCCTTTGCTCCCTTCGAACGTCAGCAGGCCGTGGAAGCGCCTGTTTCTGGGCGTATTGTGCAATGGCTGGCGCGTGAGGGCGCCAAGGTCAAGTCCGGCGACGTGCTGATGGAAATAGCCGATGTCGATCCACAACAGCTCGAACGCCTGAATCAACAGCGCGAGGCCTCCGCCGCCAAACTGGCGGCCAAGGAAGAAGAATTGCGGGCTTACCGACTGCAAATCGACAATTTGATCACTACACGCGATTTACAGGCTTCCACCGCTCAATACCGGCTGGATGTGGCTCGCCAGAGAGCAGTTTCGGCCAGCGAGGTGATCGCTTCAGCACGGGCGACTCTGGATACCGCCGCTGTTCAAACTGAGCGCTTGCAACGCTTGCTGAGTGACGGCTTGGTGTCAAAGCGTGACTTCGAAGTTGCCGAGCGTGATGGTATCGTCGCCCGGCGCAGCTTAAACAGTGCTCAGGCGGCATTGAATGCAGCGCTGGCCGAGCAGCGCGCCGCTGAGGCTGAGATCGGGCGCATCCGCGCTGATGCCCAGGCACGCATTGACTCCGCCAGCGCTTCGGCTAACAAGACTCAAAGCGAACTGGAGGATAGTCGGGGCAGCCTGCTCAAGAGTGAAATTGATTTATCGCGTCAACAATCCCAAATTGTGAAGGCGCCTCGTGACGGCAGTATCTTGCGTCTTGTGGCTAATCCGCAAAGCAATATTGTCAAGCAGGGTGATACCCTGCTGGTTTTGGTACCAGATACTGACATTAAGGCCGTGGAAATGTGGGTGAGCGGCATCGATGCAGTACTTATCACGCCGGGTCGCCATGCACGCCTACAATTCGAGGGCTGGCCGGCTATTCAGTTCGCGGGCTGGACCGAGCTGGCAGTAGGTACTTTCGGTGGCACCGTCGCTTTTGTGGATTCCACTAACGATGACATGGGCAAGTTTCGTGTGCTTATTGTTCCTGATCCATCTGACCGGCCTTGGCCGTCAGAGCGTTTTCTGCGTCAGGGTGTGCGCGTTAATGGCTGGGTAATACTGAATCGGGTAACGATGGCTTATGAACTCTGGCGTCAATTAAACGCTTTTCCACCACAATTGACGGCGGAAAAACCAGCAACTGACTCATATCGACAAAAATTGAAATAAGCAATGATGAGACCATTTCTGACTTTCCGTCCTCGCCGAACTACATGGCTTTTAGCATCATTGTTAACAGGTTGCAGTTATTACTTTGACACTGCACCCGATCGACAGCTTGTTCAGCGGGTCGAAGAGCGCATGCACAACGAAGAAAGCCTGCCAGTTGAAAAGCTATCAAAACCGCCACGGTTAAGCGTCGACCAGGCCCTTCCCAAGTTCAGGGAACGCCGCCTTCAGACCATGCGCAGTTTGACGCCTGCAAAGGCTGCCCTGAATAAAATTGAAGGGGCTAATGTTCCGCCTGTGTCTATGGCTCAACCAGAAGCCAGTAAGCAATTATCCCCGCAACCAATGCGCGCCCAGGATATGAAGAACACACTGCAATTAGCTCAGGCCTTGCCGCCAATTAAGTCAATTCAGAATAAAGCAGAAGAACCCGATGGTCTGGTTGCTCCCAAGGCACAGCCAGAAGCCAGCAAACAGTTATCCATTGCCGAGGCGCGTTCGCTGGCACTGGAGAATAACCTGGACTTAAAGATCGCTATGGTTGACCCGAAGATAGCGTCCACTGTGGTCAGCCAAGAAGAAGCCAAGTTTGATGACCTGATCTTCGCCCGCGCCAAGTTCGGGAATAAGAACACACCCGCTCAAAATCTTGACGTGGTAACGTTTACCCCGTCCGAAGCGAGCTCGTCAGTGCTAAAGGGACAAGTGGACAAGCTTACTGCCGTGCCGCAACGCACCGAAATCCTAGAGATGGATGCCGGCATGGTCATTCCTTTGCGAACCGGTGCCAAGGTTACACTCAGTATGCCCTTCGATGAGAAGAAGCAGTTCGAGGGGGTGGCGTCTAATCAATACCAAAATGCGTTGCGTTTCTCCATCAGTCAGCCCTTGCTGCGTGATGGGGGAATCGATACCAATGTTGCCGGCATCCGCATTGCCCGTTACGAACAGCAGTCTGTGGATGTTAAGACTCGCTTACAGTCCATTCGTGTGCTGAGCGCAATCGAGCGCAGCTATTGGGGGCTGTATATCGTCTGGGGCGAACTGGATGTGCGCCGCCAACAATATGAAAACGCGGCGGCTAACCTGGCAATGGTAAGAAAGCGCGTGACGGAAGGCTTAACTGCGGCTGTGGAGATCAACCGTGCCGAAATTGGTGTGGCAGAGCGACTGGAAGCACTGATTATTGCGGAAACCACGCTTAAGATCAGACAGCGTCAGCTTAAGTTATTGCTGAATGACCCCGGCATGGATTTGGATTCGCCTACGATTTTGATCCCAGAGACTTCGCCAACCCTGCTTGAATTCAAATTTGATCGTAAACAACTGGTGCAACGGGCACTGGAAGGGCGACTGGAATTACTGGAGCTGGAGCTGGAGCTGAAACTCGCCGCCGATCTGACTAAGATCGATTATCTACGCAACCAAACGCTGCCGATGTTCATGCTTGACTACAACTATGGCTCGCTAGGGCGCGACACATCGTCCTTCGGTGGCGCTTTTGACCAGTCGATCAGTAGCAACTACTCCGATTGGTCGGTTGGTGTACGGATGGAAATGCCGCTCTCCAACGAACTGCGTCGAGCACAGCTGAATCGGGCAGTAGAGGAGCGTTTGCAACGCCTGACTACCCAACAACTGCGGGAACTTAGTGTCCGTCGTGAAATATATGATGCACTGGATCAGGTGGATCAGAACTGGCAACGTATTCTCGCCGCCAGGCAAAATGTATTGCTCGCAGGACTCAACTACGATGCCGAGCTGAAACAATTTCGCGAGGGACTAAGGACAATGACCGAGGTTCTGGAAACCCTCACTCGCCTCGGCGAGGCGCAATTGCGGGAAGTGCGTGCTATAGGCGACTACCAGGTATCCCTGATCGACCTTGCTTTCGCCACCGGCACCCTGTTGGGTCACAGCCGAGTGGGGTGGGACACGCCAGAAAACGGGAGCTAGAAACCAATGACGGGATAAATTCTTTGATTCAGAGGAAAGTTTAACGAAATAATTAGCCCCAAGAATGAGCAGTCGGAACTCTGGAAGGTCTACAACAGCAAGATTGACAAGGAGCGTCCTGTTGTCCAGCGTGAGGGCACTTAGTCTATATTTAACAATATTTCCTACTTTTAGGTACATTGAAAAAATAATACATTGATTTAAATGAAATTATTTATTATTAGTTAACTCATCTAAACAATTAATAAATCTTGATAAGTCATTGTTGGATGGGTTGACAAGCCCATCAATTCAATTTGAATCGAAGCAGTATTTACCGACCCGTCTGCATTATAGTAAAGCGCATCAGTGGTGGTGTTATAGATAATCCTATCTGAGGCATCACGTCCTTCAGCAACCTCAGCATCAGTCCAGAATTTATCTATTGTTATTGTATCTTCTGTTAAGCCTAAAGTTTTCATAACATCGTTATGTAGCTCGATCTTATCTATCACTGAAACAACTTCAGTGGCAGCATCTGCGCTGGTCTGGTACTGCGTGACGCTGTTGTTGCCTGAGCTGTCACTATTCGTTGACTCAAGCAAAGTCCAATTGGCATCATAGCGATTTGCTGAGGTATAGGAGTTACCGTAGGCGTCAGAGTTGGTGGTGATATGAGTATAGCCTGTGAGGTTGCCCTCAGCATCTACGCTGGTCTGGTACTGCATGACGCTGTTGTTACCTGAGCTGTCACTATTCGTTGACTCAAGCAAAGTCCAATTGGCATCATAGCGATTTGCTGAGGTATAGGAGTTACCGTAGGCGTCAGAGTTGGTGGT
>QYQN01000029.1 GCA_007280895.1 Methylococcaceae bacterium | reverse complement strand
TTAAGTGGTGTGTGCTAATTGTTGATTTAAAAAAGTTATTTCAGCTAATAAATACGCTCTATTTTCTTGGCTCATAACTGCGCACCTTTAGCCCCTATTAGACTGCTTCAGCTGTTCAAAGAAGCCGGTGCCCCGAGCAAAATCAACGCGCGTAGTAAACTCAGTAAAGGGCTTAAACTCATGGCTTACGGTGTGCGCATAGACTTCAGACAGATAGTTTCCTTTGTTATAGAGTGCTAGATAGCAGCCTGCTTTTATCTGCACATTGCCGCGCACTAATAAACTGCCACTTTCTAAAATACTGTTATCCCTATTCATTTCTGTTAGCAGTTTCCGTCTTGTATGCATCCAGTTTTCTATACTGGTTTTTTGTTTGACGTGTTGTTGTTCCTTAGGAGAATCTGAGTGCTCATACTCTGGCGCCAATAACCATGAAGTCACCTCCATTTTTCGTATGGCAAACTTTTGCTTTAAACTATTTAAGTAATCAAAGGTAACAAAGCTGTCTTTGTCATCAGCTAAGGCATTTAATTTAATATCCATTTGATTAACATGTGAAAAATGATGTTCAACCCAAAAATAATTAGCGACGCTCTCATCAGAACGAGTAATTTTTTGACTGATAATATCTTCATAATCAAGCGTTATCTGTTCCGCCGTGCCCTGAATAAACGTATTGGTATGCAAGGATTTAAAAGGTGTTGGGCGCACGACAAGCGACACCCCCTCTTCGGTATCGTGAACAAACAGCTCATTAAAAGTAGGCACATCAAGCAAGGTTTTTAGCATGTCATAAAGTGATACATCAGTAAACTGATTGGGTGCATAGGTTGATATAACCCCCTCTACCTCAGCACTGACACCATTGCGTATAGTGCTGATAAACGCCTCGCCCTCGCCAACAGGTTTATTACTGAGTGCTAAATTACTTAAAAAAGGATTAATGACCTCAGTTAGCACGTCTTGCACAAACGCTATGGCTGATTTTTGTTTAACGCTTGACTCACCTGCGTACTGTTGCGCCCAGCGTAACCATTCCAAAAAATACTGATCACTCACGGCTAACGGCAAATAAATAATCTGAATCATTTGTAATATTTTGCCGTAATCATGCCCACTCACCGTAATCATACGCTGTGGCTTTCCGCCTGCAATACTCTCAGAATGTTCGACTAGGCTTACAAAGCCGCGCATAACTATCGCCAACTCCCCTTGGCTGCACATCCTTATTTCAATCATATCCATAGGCTCAATAAAGGCGGCCAAAAGCCCAAACGCTGCGCCCTGATCTGGAAACAGCAGCATAAACGTGCCTGCGGGCTGATGCACAGATTTACTGGTGTGCACACTGCCCAAGTCCCCTAAATACGGCGTTAAATCAAGCTCAGTAAGGGTGCTAAAGCGCGCATTGCTGGCAACACCAGGAATAATTTCTTTGCGCGGCATCGCTTTGATTAAGCGCACGCTTACGCGAGGCTGAAAAACCTTCATCACGCCATGCCCACAGGTTTAGGATTACCAAACTGGCTGGAGATCATACGCTCCGTGAGCGGTGTGCCCATCGGATCACGCAAGGTTACATCAAGCGACAAGGGTGCGTACTGTATCTTAACTTGCTTTTCTTGTGCCTGTTGTGCCGAGGCTTTATCTCTTTCTAAGGCACGTAGCGGGATAGCATTAGGCTTAGTATCGGCTAGCTGTTTGGGTGGAATAGCGTTAACACGCTGCTGGCTCTCTTTATTTACATCAAGCGGCTCAGGCGTTGCCAAGACTGGATTTTGCTCAGTAATAGGCGGTGTTGACACGGCTTCTGACGGCATAAATCCCTCAGCAAAAGACATCGCTTTTGCCGCGTGCTTAGCTGCGCTAGTACCGTTTTGATCTTTTCTATCGGTTGGAAATTCACCGTCTCTATAAGCTTGCAAATTTGAGCCCGTTAAATGTGCGCCCATCGATAAAGCCACTGAGCCAAACGTATCAGCATCGCGGGTTCTAAGCGCTATCCCGCGTTGAATGGCTTGCTGGTTGTCGTAAGGATCAATGCCCTCATGCCGTGCAGTAGCCCCGGTAAATTGAAACAAGCCCACAGCACGATCCACTATTTGCCCTTGTTTATTTTTAACTGGGATATTAGCCTTATCATTTAAGCCTGATTCTGTCATAGCTAAGCCCAGCATATAATGGGCGAATTCGGGCCTGCCTTGGCGTGCGCTTTCTGCAATAATTAAATCGGCATTGTGGCGTTGCTTAGACGTTAAGGATTTATACCGTGGCGACTTAGTTACGTCAGCCTCTTGTGCCAAGGGTGGCACACTATCAAGCGCACTGCGGTAAGTGACCTCCTCAGGTAGCCTTTCTTTTCGCAAGCGCGACGGTGGATTATACCGATTTTCTGGCGGGCTAGGCGGCTCAGTAGAGGGCGTGTCAGGGGCCGCAGCAGGAAGGTTTGGCGTTACCTTAAACTGGTTTAAAAACTCAGTGCGTGCGTGTTCTGGATCTTTTTTAAACGCCTCATAATGTTGTTTAAAATAGTCTAAATACACCTCAGTTGAGGCATCAGCATGATCACCACTTCTTTTGGTAATATAGTCCTTATCTTGCTTAATACGCTTTAAAAATGCGTCCTTGTTAACCAAACTTCTCTTCGTATCTTTCACATAAGGATTTTCAGGCTTACCTAATAAAAACTCAAGATACGGGTTAAGTATGTTAGAGGAGGTGCTGGTATCCTTTAAAGTTTTACCGGTTGCGGTAATGCCCTGTAACGGCAGGGCATAAGCGGAATCATTAACGTTGACAGCCTTAGTATTTGCTGTGCCAGCTTGGGTTTTTAAGGCTTCGGCCAGTGCCTCGTATTCTTTTGGCTTTTGCTTTGGATGCTGTACATAATGGTTAACAAAATTAGCATAGTTATCTTTATTATTGACCGTAGCCCCCACCAGCTCATACGCTTTATCGACCTGCTCTGGCTCTAAGTCTTTGTCTTGGGTGGTTTTCCCTGAGAGTTCGGTGTGCTGTGTACTGGCAAAGTGTTTGCCGTCCTGTTCGTCAACAAAACGTTTGGTTTTTTCATCAAAAGTTCCAAAAAAGCGGGCAATACCCACAATGCCTTCTTTAATAGTGATGGTAAGCGGTAATAATTCTGTGGCTAATTTGTTAATATCGCGTGCCATATTAGTGTTGGCTTCACGAAAGCGCTCCCCCTCATCTTTAGTATTAGCCATCGCCACTTTTAGCAGGGCTTTTTTAAACGCCTCGGGATCAGTCTTTTCTTGCTGCTCAAAACGCGGCGTATCGGCCTTATTAATCACACCATTGGCAACATACTGTTGAAATTGCTTATGCATATTCGCGTCAACATCCCCCACCAATAACTCAGCCGCCACACCAAGTTGTTGCGGTTTTAAGGTGTTCGTTTCATAGCCATAGCGTTGTAAATTAGTTTCAAGCTCGCCAAAGCCATGCTCCCGATCTTGAGTATACAGATGCAATAACGCTGCCGACTGCGGCTCGCCCATTTTTAACGATTGTGCTGCAATTTTTGTAGCCAACACCGTGTTAACACTGCCATCTGTTCGCGTAGCCCGTGCCATTATTTCCTCCAGCATTAGCTGGATGTTAGGGGTGCTGTCTTCCTTATAACTGGCATAACGATTTTTGGTTAAGGTATCCTGATAGTGGTCTGCTAATTGCCCGTGTGCACTGTTGTCACCAAACGTGCTTTTGGGGCTGGCAAATAAACCGCCGGCCAGTTCTGCCTCGGCATCCAACGCACTAAAATTTGGATTGTGCCGCTGCATGGCACTTAAAAACAACTCTTTATCTTGCAGGCTTGATGAATGCTTAAGCCCCTCATCGGCTTGATTAAGCAACTGCCCTGCGGCACCTGGGTTTTTAGCAAGCCCAGTAATCGACGAGCTAGTCAACGTGCCCATTAAACTAATAAACCCAGACATATCGGGCGTGGTCAAGCTTTGGGTCGCTGTTTTTTGGCTAAACTGCTCAAGCACTGCAAGCAGCTCAGCCATTTTAGGTTGAGACCCGCCTCGCGCTACGGCTTCAGCAATATGCAGACCTAAGCGACGCTGATCAGCCTCGTTAGTGATGACCCCATCGCGCTGTTGTGCAGCAAAAAACTGTGTGCCTGCTTCTGGCTCAAGGCCATAACCCCGTGAAAATTGCAGGGCATTGTGCACGGATTGCCCTAAGGCAAGTGAGTCTGGACTTGCGGCAGATGTTTTGGCAAATTGAGTGGCTAAGCTTACGGCTTGTTCATGAGTGATACCAAAGCCTTCGGTAAGCTCTCTTACCGTTACACGTAATTGCTCAAAATCAACCGCTGCATTACCTAAATTATTGCGCAATTCATGATACGACACGGCTTCATTGCCCACCGTGTTGATTGCTTGATCAACTTTGCCGCCTAACGCGCCGCCGACTATGCCCCCCACCATGCCTAAGGGGCCCGGTAATGCACCCGCTAAGCTACCCAATAAACTCCCTGGGCCACCGCCGCCAATAGCGGTACCTGCGGCACTGGAGGCAAAACGCGTAAACTGGGAAAAACGTGCTTGCGTGTGCTCTTCGCTCTCCAGCATACGCTGACGTGAGGCACTGACCACGCGTCCGTTATGTCGATTACCGATTAACTGTTCATTTTCACTGGCAGCGGTGCGAAAGGAGTCAGACTCAGCGTTACTGCCTGATTGCGTATTAACGCGTTGAATTGTCTGTGCTGATTGGTTTAATAAGCGCGTTACCCGTGACATATCACTATTTGATAAGCCACTATTATTTAACGCATGATCACGGGTTAATTCTAAGCGATTTAAAGCGGTGGTCAGTTTTTCTACATCAGCAACGGCTTTAGAGGTATCAAGCGTGTAAGTGCCGCCTTTTACTTGCCCAGTTAAGTCATCAAGCTGACGCTTGACTTGTGCTATTTGTTGGTTAAAGGTAGCGACATCAACTTCTATCGAGGTGCGTATAGTCATAGTTCATAAAATAATAAGTGAACATCAACGCCTCAATAGTGGGGTAGTTTGATTAATTGATTATTCTGGCAAAATATTTTCAACGCCAATTAAATTCTCCCACTCCTCAGGATTAAACGTATTGCTCTCCATTGCTTCCAGCAGTGCATCAAATTCGTCATCTTCATAGGCAATGTCTTCCTGTTCTTGTGTGCCATGCTGATAATAATGCTGCGCCCAGTATTCTGTTTCGATTTCTTCTTGCGTCATGGCTAACAATCGCGGGTCATTAGGAGGTAAAAAATAGGTCTTCCTAAACCACACTTGATACGTATCATACAAGGCCAGCTCACGACCCTTGCGCTTAGCTTCCTGATGCCGCGCTGTTGCGAAAGCTTTGGTGCTGATCTCGCCACAAGGCAAACAAGGCGTACAACTGGCTTTCCGTCTGCTCAGTTAGCTCCATGTCGCCAATATGCTCCCAGCCTACAGGGCAGCTCACGCATAACGTAGCATACTCAGCTATCATCACGGCGAACACACTTGCATAATGCGCATCATCATCTTTTAAATCTTTAACAATGCCCAAAAAGTGGGTGCGTATTAAAATCTTGTCCAATAATGTTTCGCGTCCAAAACGAAACTCACCCACTTCAGGAAGCGTAATAAAATAATCAGTATCTTTTGCAGTGCGCATAGCAGGTATCCTGTGTTTAATAAGTTAATAAAAGCTTACTATCACGACAACAGCTTGAACAATATATGACTTCATCAACATTGACTTCGGTGCGGACGGCAAGCATTTATGCCGCTTTTTTAAAAAACAGGATCATCGTGTTAGGCTTTGTGCCGAAAGCTTTATGCAGGTCTTTT